>CAYLVC010000001.1:0-12419 GCA_964387005.1 uncultured Dehalococcoidales bacterium
CCGGTCTGGTGGTGATTGGACTGATAGTTTTCTTTGTCCTGAGGATGATGCGCCGCAGGAAAAAAGAAAAACCCGGGCGGCCTTCTCCCCCAGCGGGCAAATCCAGGAAGGCCGAAGAACCGGGAGACCTTATGGAAGTAATGCGCAACCGGATATCGCAACTACCCTCCAGACGAACGGGACGCAAACCCGATTCAGAAGACGACCAGCCGCAATAAGTTCGGAAATTTGACTACTGGCACAGTCAGCCTGGATCAGTCATTGGCGCGCATAAATCGACCTCATTAAAATACATTAACAGGAGAAAAGATGAACAATCCTAACGCTCCATATCCCGGAAGGCAACTATTTTTGGGGTTAACCGTTGAGAACCAGCCCTGTTTCATGTATCTGATTACAGGCCGTTCTCCTGAAAGCAGGGAAAGGAAGGGGGTAATGGCAGGCGATGTCATCAGGATCGGGCCGCTGGGGAACCAGGCATATGATCCGCTGAGACATTATTCAGCGGTGAAATATGACAACAGCACGGGGATTGCGGCTATCAGCAACGGGATTCAGACCGAGGCTATTTTTGAAACCTACAGGCTGCTGCACAATACAGCCTCGGTTTTGTCGACTGATTATATACAACAGATCATGGAGGGCGCAGGGGCTGAGCCCGACAGCTACCACACTCCACGGATTGCCGGGATAATCGCCGGTCCGGCGGAAAAAGGCAGCGATACGGTCTTCATAATCAGTATTAAAGCCTTCAATTCTCCGGCCAAAGCCGTAAAAATATTACCTCAGTCAGGTAAAATGACTGGAGTGTCTACCTACAAAGGTTCACTTGACAACCCCGAGGCCAGAGATCCGGGGGCGGTTTTCCCGGAGATAGAATTCAGAGGAAAAACGGCTGATGAAGCGGCGAATTTCCTGTTTGATATATCTGCCGCATCCTACAAAGGCGACGACATACGGGTTTGCGCTGTTGGCGGAGTACGTTCTTCACAGCAGGGCTGGTGTATTTCCATAAAGAATACACGTTAATTCAACTAAAACATCGCATAATGCTTTGACAGTCCCAACGGGAGTTTCTATAATTAGGGTAGCGTCGGGAATGATATATTAATATTACTGGTAAGGAGGTACAGGAAATGGCAAATGTAGTTGGTAAGAGATATCGCTGTACTAAATGTGGCGCAGAGTTCATCGTTACCAAAGGTGGAGCGGGGACTCTCGAATGTTGCGGCCAACCAATGGAACTAAAAAAGTAGTTGTTCTGAGAATATAATAGGAGGCATTAAAAGTGGCTAATCAGTTAGGTAAAAGATACCGCTGCGCAAAATGCGGTACAGAAGTATTATGTACAAAAGCCGGAGCGGGAGAGGCTATTTGCTGTGGGGAACCCATGAAGACGCAGGAAGCTAAACCCATTCCTTCATCCGACTAGTTACCGATCCCGCTTTGACATCATGATATAACAAATGTTTGCGCACAATTAGAGATCGTCCAAGCCTGAGAAACCTGAAATCGATAGGTCAGGAGAGTTCAGACAACTACTGTCGGATTCGTCACAATCCGGATATTTTCTTCTATGTGCAGTTTTTTATGGTTCTATATTGTTGGAAAACACTGGATACCTGATCTCCGGGTATGCGCTCTGAAGTCGGCTATTTCCCCTGGAGCAGTGAGAAAAACTCGTTGCGGGTCTCAGTTCTGCTGCGGAAAGTACCCCTGAGTGCGGAAGTGACCAGAGCGCTTCCCGGTTTTTTAATACCACGCATAATCATGCAGAGGTGTTCTGCCTGTACTACCACCGCAGCCCCATCCGGTTTCAGAGCTTCCATAATGGCATCAGCGATGGCTGAAGTCATCCTTTCCTGTATCTGAGGACGCTTCGAAACAACTTCGACTACCCTGGCCAGCTTGCTGGCTCCTACAACTCGCCCGATCTTGTTGGGGATATACCCCACATGGGCAAAGCCATAAAAAGGCAATAAATGATGTTCGCACATTGAGTAAAAAGGAATATCCCTGACAATAACCATTTCCCTGTGGCTTTCCTCGAATCCAACCTTCAGCTCCTCTTTTGGGTCCTTTTCGATTCCAGAAAAAAGCTCTGTGAACATTTCCGCCACACGTCTGGGTGTATCAGCCAGGCCTTCTCTGGCAGGATTGTCTCCGATTCCTTCAATCATCAGGGTTACAGCAGCCTTGATCTTGGCTTCATCTATCATTTTCCCTCTCCTCTCATGTTTGGCTGCTAATTACAATTCCTCCACCCGGATAAAATTGCTGATTTCTTTCACCACGCTCAACAAGCTCATCTCGTGGATGGATTTCTGCACATCCGCCTCTAAAGCAGGATGGGTCATGATTACAATTTCAGCCGATTGGGTGGCAGCATCCGCTTCTTTCTGGATACAGGCTGATATGCTGATCAGATTATCACCCAGAACACGTGTAATCTGGGTAAGAACGCTGGGCTGATCGGCAACGCTCATCCTGAGATAGTAGCGGGCAATAACCCCGGACATAGGCTTGATAGCCTTCGGCTGCGGCTGCCAGACCAGCCGGTTTCCACCGTTTTTATTAATGTCTTTGGCAACCGAGACCACATCAGCAATCACCGCGCTGCTGGTAGGTTTGGGGCCTGCCCCCTGTCCGTAGAACAGCACCTTGCCCACCAGGTCGCCTTCGACCAGCACAGCATTATAAACACCCTCTACTTTAGCCAGCAAGGAGTCTTCTGAAATCAAAACGGGATGGACACGAACTTCTATCCATTTATCATCCTGCTTGGCAATGGCCAGCAGCTTGATTGCGAACCCCAATTCGCTGGCATAACGAAAATCCCGGCTGCTCAGGCGTGAAATCCCTTCATGGTGAATATCTTCCGGCCTGATACGGGTATGAAACCCCAGAGATGAAAGGATAGCCAGTTTGTAGGTAGAGTCGATGCCTTCAACGTCATCCCTGGGATTAGCTTCAGCATAGCCCAGTTCCTGGGCATTTTTAAGCACAGCAGAGAAATCGGCACCTTCCCTGGCCATGCGGGTCAAAATGTAGTTGGTTGTGCCGTTGATAATAGCATAAATGCCGTTGATTTTATTGGCTACCAGATCAAACATGAACGGGCTGATGATGGGTATTCCTCCACCGACGCTGGCTTCGTAGCGGATACATACGCCGTTCTGCTGCGCCAGCGAGAAAAGCTCAGCACCTCTTTTAGCGATTACCTCTTTGTTAGAGGTTACAACATGTTTTTTGGAATTAAGAGCTTTTTGCAGGTATTCAAATGCCGGATGTTCTCCGCCTATGGCCTCAACGACAATATCTATCCCCGGTGCGGTAAAAAATTCATTGTCATCTAGGGTAAAAAGGGACTGATCGAACTCTTTTGCCAGAGGCCGCTCCAGGTCATGAGGCAACACCTTGATTTTTTTCAACTCCAGGGGACAGCCGGTCTGTTCAGCCAGCAGTTCACTTCTATCTCTGAGCACCCTTGCCACCTGCCCACTGATTACGCCCAGCCCCAGTAAACCTATTCCAATACTCTTTTTGTCCACAGACACTCCTTATTGCTGCACACGGGCGGTAGCTTCGGAAATCGCCCAGGTTTTTTGCTCTTCAGTCATAACAGTCTCTGCTTTATCCTGGTTATCGTTCCAAACCTCAGTCTGCCAGTTTTGGAGTTCTATTCCAACCAGCTGGTCACGGTTTTCACCTTCGACTGCCCTGTTCTCCAGTTCGGAAACGCGAAGCAGCCAGACTCCACCTCTGGTAGTCTGATCGGTATCAGCAATAGGATCACTGACCTGGTTTATGGGCAAGACCAGAGCAGGATCATCATTGAAGAAAAGTGCAGCTACGTCTTCTCCGAAATCGGACTTGATCTGGTCTCTGGTCATGACTCCCAGATCACCGCCATCTTCGGTAGCATTGGCTCGCTGAGAATGGGTTTTAGCAAGGGTGACGAAATCATTGCCTTCTCCACCCTGTCCCAACAGGGCTTTTATTTCATCAGCCTTTTCCCGGCTGGGGAGCAACATGGCCATAATGCGCACTTCATCCTCGGCCAGGGGTGTTAAGGTGGGGGCAGGATCTTCGCCCTCCGCAGGGGTTTCAGGTTCATCGGTGGACCTGACCAGCCAGTAACCCATTTGTTTGCTCCTGTCCGGGTCATCCATTGTTACCAGTTCATTGGCAGCAATATTTTCACTGAAAACCATATCTTCCAGTATGCTGGTATCGGTATTATCGATAGTGTCCGGCAGAATTCCCTTCGGGACCCAACCGAATATTCCCCGTTTTTCCTTTGATTGGCTTTCAAGGGAAAGCTGGGCGGCAATGTCTTCAAATGCCTCTCCGTTGTCTATTCTGGTTTTAACATCTTCCACCTGGGACTGGCTTTCCAGGAACATGGCTTCAACATGCCTCTGATCAGCCGCTGCCGGAACGGTGTTCTTATCAAAATACTCTTTGAGTTTGGTAGCCACTAATTGAGCGCGAGTAAAATCGTTACGGGCTGTATTCTGGGTTAGTTGATTTTTCTCGAGTTCTGCCTTAACTTCAGCGTCAGTAACACTGATGCCATATTGTCTGGCAGCTTCCCGAATATAGAAATGATTTTGTTCTATCAAAGTTACGGAAAAATCGGCCATATAAGGAATCATCTGAACACTACCGTTCAAAACTCCCAGATAGGAGAGTACATCAATGTAATAGTCCATGCTGTAGCTGGTGGTATCCACCCTGACGGCTGTCGCCCGGTAGGGTTTGTATTTACTCATGTAGATGCCTGCACCAACAATCGCCAGGACTGCAACAACAATAACCAGGCCTCCGAGCATAATGAAACGCTGAATGCGGTTCTCTCGCTGCCAGTGAGACAACTGGCGCCTGGTTATTTCACGCTGTGGTTTCTCGAATTTTTTCTTAGGCAAACTAACCCCCTTCTCACGCTCCTGGGGACTGGCCCAGGGTTTATCAAATTTGGCAACGATTCCTATCTATTATAGCGAAAAGAGTGATCTTTTAAAACATTTTGATTCCTCCCGGTGATGAACAATATGTTCCCTCAAGCCTTTCGAAGCAAAAAGCGGCTGTAGCAGAGTCAAAACTATGGTAGGCCGGGACATTATCGATTGGGCCGATCTTAAAGACAGGCCTTGTGATAGTTCTCATGCGAGTATTTACACCGTACGATTATCATGTTAAGATGATACTGTAGAAAGAAAAAGAATAGATATGAATCCAAAGAGATTCGAAACAGGAGCAAGCACATGAGCAAGATTAGTGATTTTTTGGGCGGTCTGGTAACTGACGATTATCATTCCTATCCCGGCTTATTCAAGAAGCAGAAGCATTCAACCGGTCTCGATATGTTTTTCGATTACCAGTACGTGGCCCGGCTTCAAGAATCAGTTGACAGAAAGTATGACCTGGACAACATAAACCTTTAATGTCGAAAGAGGTGTTTAACCCGACGTATGGAAAATACTCAATCGAGTATTTACACAATACGACGATTGTGTTAAAGTTAATATGGATGTCATGGAGTTGGTCAACGTAAACTTCTTCATCTTTTTCCTCCTTTGTTCAGCCTACCGATGCAGCCCGGTAGGCTGAACCATTTTCAAACGGGTAAATCCTTACTCTGTATACAAGAATGATAGTTGTGCTAAAATAACCTCAGCAAATACAGTTACCGGACTTCTGCTTTTGAGGGAGGCCTGAATTGGACAACAAAATTTCACTTAACGGTGAACTCGGCTACTTCCGGATAGCCGCTGCTGTCCCTTTACTGAAGGTGGCAGACATAGACTACAACGTTGACGCAATAGTCAAAATGGTCAAGCAGGCCTCTGCTGAGGAAATCCAGGCAATAGCTTTCCCCGAAATGGCACTTACCGGATACACGCTGGGCGACCTGGTTCAACAGCAAGCGCTTTTAGACAAGTCCGAAAAGGGGCTGGGAAGAATTCTTAATGAATGCAGAGAGTATCCGGTGCTGATTATTGCTGGGATGCCTCTCTGCATAGAACAGAAAGTCTTCAACTGCGCCGCAGCGATAAAAGAAGGCAAAATACTGGGAGTAGTGCCCAAGACCTATTTGCCGACATACAAGGAATTTTATGAGGACCGCTGGTTTGAATCGGGAGAAAAAGCTTATACCTCTGTGATTGAGCTATGCGGACAGGAGGCGCCCTTCGGCACCGATCTGCTTTTCAAGATCAGGAGTGCTACGCCGGTCACGTTCGGGATCGAGATTTGCGAGGACCTCTGGGCGCCGCTTTCTCCGCATGAATACCAGTCAATTGCGGGAGCCAGCGTCATATTCAATCTTTCGGCCAGCAACGAGGTACTGGGAAAATCAGACTGGAGACGGGTGCTGGTCACGGCGGAATCAGGCCGCTGTCTGGCAGCCTATTGCCTTGTTTCCAGCGGCACGGGAGAGTCTTCCAATGATATAGTATTCGGCGGACACGCTATTATTGCTGAAAACGGCTCGATACTGGCTGAGTCTGCACGGCTGAAAGCCGGCGCACAGTTGATAGCGGCAGATGTGGACACGGAGCGGCTGGCATTTGACCGCAGGATTATGTCATCTTTCCATCAGGCAACTGAAAAAAGACTTCCATTCCGTATGGTTGAGACCGAAATCAGGGATTTTTCTCCTGCGGTAATCCGGCGCAAACTCGACCCGCACCCCTTTGTACCGGCGGATCCGACAGGGAGAGCTGAAAGGTGCCGCGAGGTCTTTTCAATGCAGGTAGCCGGACTGGCGAAAAAACTCTCAGGGGCCAGAAAACGGAATGCTGTTCTGGGTATTTCCGGGGGACTCGATTCAACCCTGGCACTGCTGGTAGCCGTAAAGACCATGGATTTCCTGGAACTGCCGCGCAGCAATATAAATGCCTTCACCCTGCCGGGGTTCGGCACTACCCGACGTACCCGCTCCAATGCCACAAGGCTGTGTGAAGCTCTGGGATTGAACTGCAGCGAGGTGAATATTAACCGCACCTGTACTTCACAGCTGGAAGACCTGGGACATAACGGCGACCAGGACATTGTTTTTGAAAATGTCCAGGCCCGCTACCGGACGGCATTTCTATTTAACAAAGCTAATGAACTGGATGCCATCGTGATAGGGACGGGTGATCTGACAGAGGTTGCTCTGGGATGGAGCACCTTTGCCGGCGACCAGATATCACATTACGACGTTAACGTCTCAGTTCCCAAAACGCTGGTAAGATACCTGATTCGCTGGGTAGCGGATGAAGACCTGGGCAAAACACCGGCAAGGAAGCTGTTAAATGACATACTTGAAACACCAATCTCGCCGGAATTGCTGAAGCCGGCCAAAGGCCGTATTTCCCAAAAAAGTGAAGACACCATCGGCCCGATTGAGCTGGCTGACTTCTTTCTTTACCCATTCATCCGTTTTGGAACCAGTCCGGGGAAAATACTGTACATGTCCAATGAGGTAAACAAACAGGGACTGTTTGATAATCAGTATTCGCTTGACGATCTCCATAAATGGCTTCAGAGTTTCATCAAGAGGTTTTTTACCAATCAATTCAAGCGTACCTGTATGCCTGAAGGCCCCAAGGTAGGCTCGGTCAGCCTGTCACCCCGGGGAGACTGGAGAATGCCCTCCGACGCCGAGTCAAAGCTGTGGATGGAAGACCTGGAAGAGATGTACCGCAAGTTAAAAGGGACACAGTAAACGGGAAGACATTGAAGTGCCCCCTGCCTTATCATTCCCCTGCGCAGGCTTATCTTTGCATACCCATTCAGCCGTGGAGTATTTCGGTCTCCAGGCAGATCAATGGGTAAAAAAGCACAAAAAGTAATCAATATTTTTGGAGTCGACGTCCGGGTCACCAAGGGACTGCGCAAGGGGAAAAAAAGAGAGCAGGAGTCCCACAATGATGAATTGTGTTATTAAGATAATCGTGATCGATTGTTATCAGGCGCACTTGACAATCGTTTACGTCTGTGATAGGTTTATAAGTGAAGCCACCTGCAACACTTGAATACGCTTCTGGAGGTGTAGATGGGGCTAATTGAAAGATATGGAGTACGCCAGATTGACAGTTAATGCCCTGCAAAACGGCAGGGCGGCAAAGGACTCGAATTTGGCTCGAGTTAGATGTAGCGCCGATCTCTAAAGAGGGGCATAAAAAAGGAGTTTTGTACTCCAGGAGCCGAATTTGAGCTATCTCGGAAATGGCAGCGGGGGATAATAAATAAACATCTCCCGCTGTTTCTATTTGCTTTGAGGACTATTTCGACTGTATGATCTGCCCGCTGGAATCGCAGGAATAACGGCATCTGGTAGTCTTGTTTCGCAGAAAACCTGGATACAGGGGATTGTCCAGGGGAAACTCCGACATATTTCTGGTGAGCTGAGTTTCCTTTACGCCGGTAAGCCTCGTTCGAATCATCATGATATCCAGGGCAGTTTGAATGATCTGAAACTCAGTTTTGTCAGCTATTGATTCCACATCCGGCAGCAGTCCCTCGGGTATATCCTGTTGCGAAGCATCGTCCCCAGGAATAATTTCTGAAGCATCAGCGGAAGTAGAGGTTTGACTGGCCTGTATTGGATTGGGCCAACCGAATATGTTCAAGACAATGGCAGAGGTAATGAAGGCTACAATGGCCATTACAACAAGAAACTCAACAAGGGTATATCCCTTGTTTCTGCTGACCAGGGTTGCAAAGAGTATTTTCACAGGATCCGGGCACTTCCTCCGGTGCGGTTTTATTTTTCCCGAAGACAGGATAATCCACCCCACCGCAGCCCGTTTTTCTTTCCGAATATAGACCCTATACCTGTCATTATGATAGTCCGCATCCAGGATGATTGAAAACTTTAAGAACAGAGACCGGTACCCCGATCATGAGAAAAGCTCTACAATCAAGCCTGAAGGTCTAACTTTTTCGCAACCGCCCGGCTTATTATATAGAGATATTGTTAATCCAATGTAAATAAACGTTCAGCAAAATAACAAATAAGTAAAAATCCGGTAAAAAAGTCATCACAAAATGGGCTTTGAGTATCATTTCTCGATTGATGGATGGAAAGTGTTCAAGAAAAGTGCAATGAGCTTCGAGCTAAGGACAGGGAGATAATTGCAGGGGAGCAAATTGCCAACTGCTGGGATACTTGCCGAGAAGGCCTTAATCGTAGTAAGATTAACTTAGATAATACAGATAATTGACACTGGTGTATAATTTTTATATATATTTCCGGGCGTTTATTTAATAATTAGACAGTAAAGGGGGCCGACATGCCTGCCATAGCCGAAATCAGTACGGGGACTGTGAAAGCCAGGGAGATTGAAAAGCTAAGTGGAGAAAAGATCTCTACCTGCTACCAGTGCGAAAAATGTACTAACGGCTGTCCGATGACATTCGCCATGGACATTGCACCTCACAGAGTAATGCATTCCATCCAACTGGGCCTTACCAATGAGGTGCTGGGCAGCGATACGATCTGGGTATGCGCCTCCTGCGAAACCTGTACCACCCGCTGTCCGAATGAGATCGACATTGCCCACGTCATGGACACTCTGCGTCAGGTTTCCATCAGCAAGGGAGTGAAAAAGTCCCAGAAACAGGCCTCTATATTCCACCGCGCTTTTCTTGGCAGCGTAAGAAGATTCGGCCGGATGCATGAAATGAGTATGGCGGTTGATTTTGTTTTACGCAGTGAGGGAGTTAAAGGCCTGGCCAAACAGGCTACTTTCGGTTTAAAAATGCTGAGAAAAGGGAAGATGAAGATCATACCCGGACGATGGAAGGCGGGCAGTGAATTAGGGACGATCTTCCGGACTGCGGAAAGGAAAAAGAACTGATGAAGATTTCTTATTATCCCGGATGTTCCCTGGAGAGCACAGGCATTGACTACAATCTATCTCTGCAGACCGTAGCAAAACTACTGGACATCGAGCTGGCAGAGCTCCCCGACTGGACCTGCTGCGGATCATCCTCAGCCCATGTTATGAATGATGGTCTGGCCGTATCGCTGGCGGGCAGGAACCTGGTTATCGCGGACAAAATCGGGCTGGACCTGATGGTACCCTGTTCAGCCTGTTTCCAGCGATTGAAAGCCGCCGACAAACACCTCAAAGAGGGGCAGGTTATCGAAGGCATCCAGCATCAATATCAAGGAATATTCAACATTAAGCACAGTGCCGACCTGATCTGGGAAGCCTGCGGTGAGAAGTCTATTGCAGCCAGTGTCAAGAAACCCCTGACAGGGCTGAATCCGGTCTGCTATTACGGCTGTTTGACTACCCGTCCTCCCAAAATCACGGATGCAGTCAACCCGGAGGACCCGCAATCCATGGATGAAATCATGAAAGCCCTGGGGGCGGAGGTTAAGAACTGGTCGTACAAAACAGACTGCTGCGGAGGCAACCTGGTTTTAACTCACACGGAGCTGGCTAAAAAGCTGATCAAGAAACTCTTTGACATGGCCGAAGAAGCCGGGGCTGACTGCTTTGTAGTCGGCTGCCCGATGTGCCAGTCCAACCTGGATACGCGGCAACACGAGATATTCAAGGACAACGGCGAGAAATACAATTTTCCCATCTATTATTTTTCGGAATTGATGGCGCTGGCTTACGGCGATCCGTCGGCTGAAAAATGCCTGAGCAAACATATGACGGAGGCAAAGGCATTACTCAAGCAGAAGAATTTGCTGTAGGCGCTGAAGTATTTGATTTGTAATGGCAGTTACCGGCTTGAAATGACAGCCTGAGGGGAATGACGATGAGTGAACAAAAAAAACAAAAGACCGGAGCAGTGATGGTGGTTGGAGGAGGCATCACGGGTATGCAGTCCGCCCTGGACCTGGCCAACTCCGGTTTTAAAGTTTACCTGGTGGAGAAAACAACCTCGATAGGCGGCAGAATGTCACAACTGGACAAGACCTTCCCCACCAACGATTGTTCGATGTGCATGATTTCACCCAAACTGATTGAAGTATCCAAACACCGCAATATCGAAATAATTACCAATGCGGTTGTAGAGGCGATTGACGGAGAAGAAGGCAACTTTAAGATAAAGGTATTGAAGAAGCCCAGGTATATCGATACCGTTAAGTGCAGCGGCTGCGGCGACTGTGTGGAAGCCTGTCCGGTTGAGTTGAATAACGAATTCGAAGAGGGAATGAACAAGCGCAAGGCCACGTTCCGGCGCTATCCCCAGGCCATACCGGGAGCAATGGCCATTACCAAGGATGCCAGGCCGCCCTGCAAGCTGACCTGTCCTGCGGGATGCAACGGACAGGGATATATAGCCCTGTGCTCGAAAGGCAAGTATCTGGAAGCGTTTGATCATATCAAGCAGTGGATTCCCCTGCCGGCTTCCGTAGGGCGGATCTGCCATCATCCCTGCGAGCAGCAGTGCAACCGGGCACAGATTGATCAGCCCCTTGGCATCGCTCCACTAAAGGCTTTTATTGCCGATATCGTCCGCCAGAAAAGAAAGGAAGGGAGTCTGCCGCCTGAGGAAAAAGCAGCGATCGACCGCTCCAAACCCAAAATCGCCGTGGTGGGGGCAGGGCCTTCCGGCCTGACATGCGCCTACGATCTGGCCAGGCACGGCTATCCGGTAACCATATTTGAAGCCAGTTCCAAACCGGGAGGACAGCTCCAGTGGTCGATTCCCAGATACCGCCTTCCCAAGGATGCACTGGCAGCGGACATCAATGAGATCATCAACCTGGGAATAGAATTGAAGCTGAACACCCCGGTCAACAGCCGTTTTACGCTGTCCGGCCTGAAATCCCAGGGTTTTAAAGCGGTCTATCTGGCGATTGGAGTACAGAAAAGCCGTAATCTGACAATTCCCGGGGCAGAGCTTAAGGGCGTGCTGCCGGCCCTGGATTTTTTAAGGGACTCAAATCAGAACAAAAAGATAAACCTGGGCAAGAGAGTGGTGGTAATCGGCGGAGGAAACGTGGCCATGGACGCGGCCAGGACGGCCCGCCGGATGGGTGCCGAGGAAGTAACAATTTTTTGTCTGGAGTCCAGACCTGAGATGCCGGCCCATACCTGGGAGATAGAGGAAGC
The DNA here is from genome assembly GCA_964387005.1 of uncultured Dehalococcoidales bacterium. Classification (GTDB taxonomy): domain Bacteria; phylum Chloroflexota; class Dehalococcoidia; order Dehalococcoidales; family UBA3254; genus CAYLVC01. Next base: position 12,075 of record CAYLVC010000001.1, read on the forward strand.
CGAGGAAGAAGGGATACGCATTCAGCCTTCCTGGGGTCCCAGGGAGATACTGGGGAAAGACGGCAAGATCAACGGAATCGAATTCATGAAATGTGCCTCGGTTTACGACAAAGACAAGAGGTTTGCCCCGGTCTATGATGAAAATGTTACCACTAAAGTGGAGTGCGATACGGTTATTGTTGCCATCGGGCAGGCCACCGATCTGGCAGTGCTGAATAAGGACTCAAAGATCAAGACCAGCGGCGGCGGGTTGATTATTGCCGATCCCGTAACTCTGGCTACGTCTGAGACCGGCATTTTCGCCGGAGGCGACGGTGTATCCGGGCCAAAGTCGGCAGTTGAAGC
>CAYLVC010000001.1:12519-38155 GCA_964387005.1 uncultured Dehalococcoidales bacterium
GCGGTCTGCCAGGCCAAGGCCATCGATCACACTCAAAAGGAAGAGAGAGTCGAAATACAGGCAGGATCCTTGATACTGGCGCCGGGATTCGATCCTTTCGATGCCAGAATCAAGGGGGAATACGGGTACGGGCGCATGCCCAATGTAGTGACCAGCCTGCAATTCGAAAGAATATTATCAGCCTCCGGACCGTACCAGGGGCAGGTGAAACGGCCTTCGGATGGCAAACATCCGGTTAAAATCGCCTGGATCCAGTGCGTGGGTTCAAGAGACAAAAGCTGCGGGCGGGATTATTGCTCCTCGGTCTGCTGTATGTATGCCACCAAGGAGGCAATTATAGCCCGTGAACATGACAGCTCCATTCATCCGACTATCTTTTACAATGACATACGGGCCTTCGGCAAAGGTTTCGAAAGATATTACGAATCTGGCAGGGATAAGTTCGGGGTACGTTATATCCAGAGTATCCCCTCAATGGTGAAAGAGCTTCAAAAGAGCCATAACCTTCTGCTGGAATACACGGGAGACGATGGCCGGAAGGTCCAGGAAGAATTCGATATGGTAGTGCTCTCGGTCGGACTGGTGCCTGCCGAAGGTACGGCGGAACTGGCGTCCGTTGCCGGGATAAAACTGGACAATTTCGGTTTCTGCGCTTCTGATGAAACACGCCCGGGTACGACCTCCCGTCCGGGGATTTTCGTGGCCGGGGCTTTTACCGGGCCCATCGACATACCTGAATCGGTAATGAGCGCCAGCGGGGCAGCCTGCCTGGCCGGAGAGTCAATCAGCGAGGCACGGGGCACGCTGGTGACCGAAAAGGTCTATCCGCCGGAAACCGAAGTGGCCGAGCAGGAACCCAGGGTTGGTGTTTTTGTCTGCCGCTGCGGCACCAATATCGCCCGGGTAGTGGACGTGCCGGCGGTGGTTGAGTATGCCAAAACCATACCGAATGTGGTACTTGCCGAGGAAAATTTGTATACCTGCTCCACTGATACCCAGGCCAAGATAATCAAGGCTATTCAGGATAACAAACTTAACCGGGTTGTGGTAGCCTCATGCAGTCCACGAACACATGAGCCTCTTTTCCAGGACACCGTCCGCGAAGGTGGTTTGAACAAGTACCTATTTGAAATGGCTAATATCCGCGACCAGTGTTCATGGGTACATGCCACGCATATGCCGCAATCCACATCCAAAGCCAAAGACCTGGTACGCATGGCCGTTGCCCGGGCTGAAACGTTACTTCCCCTTCACCAGCAGCGGGCTGAGGTTACGCGCCGGGCACTGGTGATCGGAGGCGGGCTTGCGGGCATGACGGCTGCTGTGGCATTGGCCGACCAGGGTTTTGAGGCGGTACTGGTAGAGCGTGAAGAAGAGCTTGGAGGGAATGCCAGAAAAATCTTTTTTAGCGAACACTCAGATCCCCAAAAGCTGTTAAGCGATCTGGTCAAACAGGTGGAATCAAAAACGAATATCAAAGTATACAAAGGAGCCAGGATCGCCAACAGTTCCGGCTTCCTGGGCAACTATAATACGGACATTATCACCCGTGATGGTAAAACAGAGACCGTAGCGCACGGGGTAGTCATAATTGCCACCGGCGGAACGGAATACAAGCCGGTTGAATATCTGTTTGGTCAATCCGAAAGCATATTGACTCAACTGGAACTGGAAAAGAGACTGCAAGACAAAGATAAACTTAATGCGAACAGAGCACTGGACTCAGTAGTCATGATACAGTGCGTAGGTTCGCGTGAGCCGGAGCATTTATACTGCAGCCGGGTATGCTGCAGCCAGGCTATCAACAACGCCATTCATTTAAAGGAGATCAATCCGGATATGGATGTGACGGTATTATACCGGGACATCCGCAGCTATGGAATGCATGAATTGCAATACCGCAAGGCCCGCGAGATGGGCGTGACCTTTATCCGGTTTGATAAAGACCAAAAACCGGAGGTCAACCTGGACAACGGGCGTCTTAAGGTAAAGGTACTGGATAAATCGCTGGAGCGTGAAATCGATTTTCAACCGGACCTGCTGGTACTCAGCGCCGCTATACGGCCACAGGCTGATGCGGAGGATTTCGCACGCAGTCTAAAGCTTTCGTTAACGCAGGAAAAATTTGTAATGGAAGCTCACATGAAGCTGCGTCCGCTGGACCTGGTCAATGAGGGGATGTATGTCTGCGGACTGGCCCATGCGCCCAAGAACATTGGGGAGTCGCTGGTGCAGGCCAGGGGTGTTGTTTCCCGTGCGTTGACGGTGCTTTCCCAGCCCTACCTGATGGTGGGTGGAGTCGTCTCGGTGGTGGATGAAGAAAAATGCGCCTCCTGCCTGACCTGTGTGCGCTCCTGCCCCTACAATGTGCCGCGCATTAACGAGAAAGGATTTGCCTATATAGAACCTGCCGGCTGCCAGGGATGCGGTATCTGCGCCAGTGTCTGCCCGCGCAAGGCAATTACTCTCCAGAACTATTCTGACAAGCAAATCATCGCCAAGGTAGATGCCTTGAAAGAACCCGTGGCAGGAAGGAGTTAAACTTGGAAGAGACATATCAACCTAAGGTAATCGCTTTTTGTTGCCATTACTGCTCTTATTCAGCCGCCGATCTGGCCGGTTCCATGCGGCTGGAATATGCTCCTAATATCCGCATCATCAAGCTGATGTGCACCGGCAAGATTGATACAATATTAATTCTTAAAGCCTTTGAAGACGGGGCCGATGCGGTATTTGTGGCCGGCTGCGAAGAAGGCAGCTGCCATTTCATCGAAGGCAATCTGAGGGCGAAAAAGCGGGTAGCCCAGGCCAAACAAATGCTTAAAGAGGTGGGAATAGAGCCCGAGCGTTTGGAAATGTATCATATCAGTGCTTCCAATGCGGGGCTGTTTGCCAAAGCCAGTGATGAAATGACAGAAAGAGCGATTAAGCTGGGCCCTGTAAAATTCAAGACAAACACGAAATAATTAGAGGTGAAATCAAATGATCGTTGGCGAAAGAAAACCATTCGAGCAAATCTGGGACAGTGTCAAAGACCTTAAGAGCGTCCTGATCCTGGGCTGCGGTACGTGTGTAGCTGTCTGCCAGGCGGGGGGCGAAAAAGAGGTTGGGCTTCTGGCCAGTGAACTGCGGCTGAAAAGCAAGATGGAAGGGAAAGACCTGAAAATCGGAGAAGCCACTATAGAGAGGCAGTGCGACAGGGAATTTTTCGACACGATAAAAGATACATATAAAGAATATGACGTCATTCTTTCGATGGCCTGCGGAGCGGGAGTGCAGTTTACAGCGGAGGTGCTTGAACCGGCACGTGTCTTTCCCGCATTGAACACCCGGTTCATCGGTGTTACCGAGCAGGAGGGTACCTGGTCAGAACGCTGCCGTTCCTGCGGCGACTGCGTACTGGCCAGATACGGCGGTATCTGTCCCATGACCATTTGCGCCAAGAGCCTGGTCAACGGCCCCTGCGGCGGGAGCAAAAACGGCAAATGCGAAGCCAGCCAGGAAAAGGACTGCGCATGGGTATTGATATATAACCGGTTAAAGAAACAAAACCGGCTGGACGATTTGCGAACTTTAACAGCGGAAAAGGACTTCAGGACGCAAGCCCATCCCGGACGTTCCGTAAATGAGGCTTATCTCAAACCGCAAATGGAGGAAAAAAGTGCCTAACAGCAAACTTAAGGAAGCTTTATCTTCAGGAAAATTTGTAATAACCGCCGAGGCCGGGCCGCTGAAAGGGACGGACCTCTCCGAACTTAAGGAAGTAGCAGAAGTCTACAAGGGCAAAGTGGATGCGGTCAATGTGACCGACCAGCAGAGCTCGGTAATGAGGCTGGGGGCATTGACAACCAGCTATAAGCTGATGGAGTGGGGGGTAGAGCCGATTTTCCAGGTGACCTGCCGGGATAGAAACCGCATCGCATTACAGTCAGACCTGCTCAGTGCGGCAGCCCTGGGGATTCAAAACGTGATGGCGCTTACGGGTGATTTACCATCTTCGGGCGACCATCCCCAGGCAAAACCCGTCTATGATCTTGACTCCGTCAGCCTGCTATCGGTCATCCAGGGGCTGAATGCGGGCAAAGACATGGTGGGCAACGAGCTGAAAGGCAAACCCGATTTCTTCGCCGGGGCAGTAGTTAATCCGGGAGCGGACACCGAAGCAGCTTATGAGCTACAAATCCTGAAAATGGAGCGGAAGATCGCCGCCGGGGCCAAATTCTTCCAGACCCAGGCTGTATATGATCCTGAAACCTTCGCCAAATTCATGAAGCGGGTTGAGCAGTTCAAGGTGCCTGTTCTGGTCGGGGTCATCCCCCTGAAGTCGGCAGGGGCTGCCAAATTCATGAACAAAAACGTAGCCGGCATTAATATTCCTCAAGCCATGATCGACCGTATTTCCAAAGCCGAGGACAAGAGCAAAACGGGTATTGAGATGTGCGGCGAACTTATAAAGCAGCTCAAAGGTATGTGCCAGGGTGTACATATCATGCCCATCGGCTGGGAGAAAAAGGTCCCCGAGATTATCCAGGCAGCGGGATTGTAGTGAGTTTCGAGTTTTGAGCTTAGAGATACACGTTATATGACCCAAGAGACAGTTGCCAGAATAAAAATATGCCGTGGCGGCCATGAGAGGACAGCGAGAATGTTTAGTCAAAGTTTGTTGGTTAACAGGCAGACTTACTTCTGGACAAAAAAGTGGCAGGAAGGGGAGAAGACTAACGAGGGTATTAAAGCCGAGGTTTGTGAACCGGCCAAGCAACCAACCAGGAAACAGGACTAATCATTTAGTTCTTTTTTAAATTTTAGTGAACAGGAACGGCCTTTTGTGGCCGTTTTGCTATTTTTAAGAATCTTATACGAGCTGGGCTTACGACCTCAGCTTGCAGGGGCTTATGGAAGTTATTACCAAGGTTCTTTATATCCATTATGATATGAATAAATAAGGTCACGACTATACTCAACGGTTTGAGGCGGGCCGATTTGAAATCGGCCCCTACGATTCCGTATTCTGCCAATTTCCTCCGCAACATTAAGTGTCCGAAGCCAGGAAGTATTCATTAATTCAACGAAAATGCAAAAAGGACGGGGCAATGTGTCCCGTCCTTTTTAAACCTTATTCGTTGTATTTACACCGATCGGCTATTTTATATCGGCGTGGTACTGCTGAAGAGACTTGACCTCCGAGGTGCCGTTGCAGTAAGCGGCAATGCCCCTGGCTGCCGCCAGAGCAGCGGTCAGGGAGGTAATATAAGGCACTTTGTATTTAATAGCGGCCTTGCGAATATAGGAATCATCATTTTTGCTAAGTTTGCCGGCCGGTGTGTTAATAACCAGTTGAATTTCTTTGTTTTTGATGGCATCGGTGATGTTGGGCCGGCCCTCGTGTTCTTTAAGGATTTTTTCAGTTTCCATACCATGTGAGGCCAGGTAGGTCTGGGTCCCTGCTGTAGTCCTGACCTTGAAGCCCATGTTCTGGAATTGCCTGACAATTTCAACGGCATCAGCACGGTCTCTTTCGGCTACAGTAATAAGTACAGTCCCGCCGGTAGGCAGTAAAGACACTGCTTCCTGGGCTTTCCAGTAGGCCAGTCCGAAAGACGGGGCCATACCCAGTACTTCACCCGTCGATTTCATTTCAGGACCTAGAACAGGGTCAACCTCCGGGAACATATTAAAGGGGAAGACGGCCTCTTTCACACCGAAGTGAGGGATTGTCTTCTTTTTTAGTCCCAGGTCTTTGATTTTTTCACCCAGCATCAGACGGGTGGCCAAATGGGCCATGGGGATATTGCAAACCTTGGAAACCAGGGGAACGGTGCGGGAAGCGCGGGGATTGGCTTCCAGGACATAGACCACGTCTTTACAGATGGCATACTGGATATTCATCACACCGCTGACCTGAAGCTCGGTAGCAATCCGCCGGGTATATAGTTCAATGGTATCAATGTGCTTTTGAGGTATGGTGACGGGGGGAATGGCACAGGCGGCATCGCCCGAATGAACGCCGGCGTATTCAATATGCTCCATTACTGCCGGGATAAAAACCTCGGCTCCGTCGGCCAGAGCATCGGCCTCGGTCTCAATGGCATTTTCGAGGTAGCGGTCGATCAAAATCGGCCTGTCAGGCGTAACGCCTACCGCGGCCGTGACATAGAGCCTCAATTCATCTTCATCATGTACTATTTCCATGCCCCTGCCACCCAGAACGTAGGAAGGCCTGACGATCAGGGGATAGCCTATGCGCCCGGCTACCACCAGGGACTCTTCCAGATTGCTGGCAGTGCCTGATTCCGGCATGGGAATACCGTATTTCTGCATCATAATACTGAAACGGCCCCTGTCGGAGGCGATATCGATCGAGTTGACCGAAGTTCCCAGTACTTTAACTCCTTCTTTTTCCAGATCGGCAGCAATATTCAGGGGAGTCTGTCCGCCGAACTGGACAATGACGCCAATGGGTTGTTCTTTTTTATATATACTCAGGACGTCCTCAACCGTAAGGGGCTCAAAATAGAGCTTATCCGAAGTGTCGTAATCGGTTGAGACTGTTTCCGGGTTGCAGTTGACCATAATAGTCTCATATCCCATGTCCCTTAAAGCAAAGGCAGCATGTACGCAGCAATAGTCAAATTCAATACCCTGTCCGATGCGGTTGGGGCCCCCTCCCAGAACCATTACTTTAGGGCGGCTCCCCACAACAACCCTCTCTTCGATGGGATTGTAGGTGGAATAGTAATAGCGGGCATCAACGGCGCCGCTGACCGGAACATAATCCCAGGCCTCCCGCAACCCAACCCGGAGTCGCTGTTCCCTGATGTCTTTCTCGCTACGATTGGTCAGTTTTGCCAGGTACCTGTCTGCAAAACCGTCCCTTTTAGCCTGGATAAGCAGATCATCGGGTATTTCCCTGTTTTGATATTGCAGGATTTTTTCTTCCAGTTCCACGAGTTCTTTCATCTGCTGAATGAACCAGGGTTTGATAAAAGTCCTGCGGGAAAGCTCCTGTATATCAGCGCCTTTGCGCAGGGCTTCATACATGATGAACTGACGCTCGCTGGTAGCGTATTTCAACAGACCCAAAAGCTCATCCAAAGATTTCCGGTTTAAGTCCCCGGCAAATCCCAGGCCGAAGCGACCGGTCTCCAGCGAACGGATGGCTTTCTGATAGGCCTCTTTGTAGGTCTTGCCGATGCTCATTACTTCACCGACCGCCCTCATCTGGGTACCCAGGCGGTCCTGGGCATCCCTGAACTTTTCAAAAGCCCATCTGGCGAACTTGACCACGACATAATCGCCGGAAGGGGTGTATTTTTCCAGGGTCCCGTCACGCCAGTAGGGCAGCTCGTCCAGTGTCAGACCGGCAGCCAGTTTGGCCGAAACCAGGGCTATGGGAAAACCGGTGGCCTTGGAGGCCAAAGCTGAAGAACGAGAGGTACGGGGGTTGATTTCGATAATCACCACCCTGTCGCTTTTGGGGTCGTGGGCATATTGTAAGTTGGTGCCTCCGATAATGCCGATCTTTTCCACCACTTTATAGGAGTAATCCTGGAGGCGTTTCTGCAATTCCTGACTGATGGTCAACATAGGCGCAGTGCAGAATGAATCACCGGTGTGCACACCCATGGCATCTACATTCTCGATAAAACAAACAGTGATCATCTGGTTTTTGGAGTCCCGGATAATCTCCAGTTCAAGCTCTTCCCAGCCCTCTACCGATTCCTCTATCAGAATCTGTCCCACCATGCTGTTGGCAATTCCCCGGGCGGCTATCAACCTGAGCTCTTCCACATTATAAACCAGGCCGCCGCCGGTCCCACCCATGGTATAGGCAGGACGGATAATTACCGGGTATCCCAGTTCTGAGGCTATGGCTTCAGCGCCATCTACCGAGTAGGCAATATGGCTCCGGGGAGTCTCTATACCCAGCTCATCCATGGTTTCCTTGAAGGCCATACGGTCTTCGCCCCTGCGAATGGCATCCGGGTCTACCCCGATGACTTTAACATTATATTTGTCCAGGATTCCCGCCCGCGCCAGGCTGGCGCTCAGATTCAGTCCTGTCTGGCCGCCAAGATTGGGCAAAAGAGCATCCGGCCGTTCTTTTTCAATGATCTTGGTCATGGTTTCCAGGTTCAGGGGTTCTATGTAAGTAGCATCCGCCATACCGGGATCGGTCATAATCGTTGCCGGGTTGGAGTTGACCAGTACTATACTGTACCCCAGGGATTTCAGGGCTTTGCAGGCCTGAGTGCCGGAATAGTCAAACTCGCAGGCCTGACCGATGATTATCGGGCCTGAACCAATTATCATAACCTTCCGGATATCCTCTCTTCTGGGCATCGATTACGTTTCTCCTCTTATTAGACTTTTCGCCGGACCACGTCTGCGATTACGTTCAGGGTGACGAACTAAAAGGCTTTACCAGATACATTTCTATTTCCAGATCATTGACCACGCCTTTAAGCTGGTCTTTAATAACGGCTACCAGGGCTGCCGAAGGGTCCGCCAGACCTTCTTTCAGCAATCTTAATTCTTCCAGAGGAATGCTTTGCTTCCACTCTGTACCGGTCATATTGGCCTGCAGGGTATTTAACCTGTTCAACAAATAGCGGTAGGCTTCCTTACGGATTTCAATACGGTCTGTCATGCCATTCTCCTCTGATGGCATACGATACCGTCCTGAAACGACGGGCGTTCTGCCTCATTACAGGCATAAGGAGATATAGTCGACAAGGGTTGAGACAACAGTATTCTGCCTGAATTCAAAGGGACCTGTGGGAAAAGGGAACATATTGTTTCACTGTACATATTGGAGTTATTTTAACATTGTGACAAAATTTTAACAACAGTCAGTAGTTCCGGATCCAGCAATATTTATTATTATCTGAGGTTGAAACCAATACAGGTGATGGCGGCAGAGGGCTTATACCCCATCAGCATAAAAATCGCCGGCGCCATGACCGAAGGGCTGGAAGCACCCTTACCCTGATTTTGTGGGAAGGGTGCCTGGCTGCCTTCATGCTGATCATGGCGCTTATCAACCCGGCTATCAGAAAACCGGGGCCTATCCCATTAAGGCCATCACCTGTGACACATCTTCTACGTTTTCCAGGTCGAGTATCATGTCCTTAATCCGGGTGGCTGTTTTCTCATCATAATGGGCCGTTTCGGCACAGTCCCTGTACTTGGCTTCAAACTCTTCCGGAGACTGCGGGTTCTGGGGCTCACCTCTGGCATGTTCCACTCTGCAGCGGTAGACGTTGCCGTCATTCATCTTGAGTACCACTTCCTGTGAACCGAAAACCCCGTTTGCCCTGTCCTGTTCTTCCATAACAAACCTTACTTTTTTCATCAACTGGCGGGGAAGAGGATCTTTAACGCCCTCATCGCTGAAATCGCTGATCTTCATTTTGCCCTGTATCAGCGCCCGTGACAGGCAGTACGGCAGGCTGAACCTGGCCTGTACACCGATCTTCGGTTCAGGCGTAGCGCTCTCCATTTTAAGTATGGAGGGAACATGAAATTCTATTTCATCAATCTGGCGCCAATCTACATTATATTTTTTCCTGAGCTGCAGTCCGGCATCCACACCAAAATGACCGATGTGGCAGCAGGGAAAAGCCTTGAACATCAGTCCCGGATCAATAATATTCCAGGGATTACCCAGGGCTGCTGCCTTTTCCTGCATATCTTCCTCGCTGATATCGGCCGAAGTACCGGTGAAAGCATTATAAAAGCCGCGGGGAATTTCAACGATACCATGGCGGCCCGTGTAGCCTTTATGGGCCAGCGAAGCGGCTTCGACTCCGTTCCTGGCAGCATCGCCTCCATGCAAATGCCCGGCCATGGTACCGAAATTGCGAATTAGTCCGCTGGCCATGGTGGCCCCAATACCCAGGGCTGTCTCGGTCCGATCTGCATCAAGATTCAGAATCCTGGAAACTGCTGTGACCGATCCCATTGCACCCAGTACTCCGGTCCACTCCCAACCCCTCTGCCCCACCCAGCTTTCCCTGGTCAACAGTCCCAGTTTGCCATAAGTTTCAAGGGCCAGGCAGTAAGCAGTTATCAGGTTCCTGCCCGGAATATGCAGCTTCTCGGCCATCGCCAGGGCTCCGGGCAAAGACCCCGTGGTGGGATGGGCCAGCCCGGCAACAGGATAATCCAGACAATCATCATAGTCCAGGACATGTCCGGCACTGCCGTTGGCCAGGGCGGCGAGAGAAGGACTGGCTTTAAATCTCCAGCCGATAACCGTAGCTTCGGCTGCGGACCTGTTTTCTTTAACCAGTTCGCTGATCATCCTGCCGGATGGGTCCTGGCTCCCGGCCATGGCTACACCAATAAAATCGAGAATGGCGTATTTAGCGACTTTCACCACTTCCGGCGGCAGGTCCCGGTATTGTGTATTGGCAATGAATCGAGCTAATGCATGGGTAAACATCCTGTCCTCCTTAAGAAATTAACGATATTGAAACCGGAAAACCTCGCTGCTTTCTGTGGGACATTGGTTAGTATATCAGTGATCCGGCATCATATTTTACTATATTATAGTGATACAAGAGGAAGATGTCATATTAAATCTACAAGGGGATATGGGGATTTCATTGCTGTATGGTTTACGGATGGCAAACCCGTGGCCTGCTTTATTACAGGGGATCCATAAGGCAAAATGTACCCAACTCAAAAATAGAGTTGGTTTGCACTCCTGACTTTATGCCATATTTACTTCAGCATGATACAGAAAGGATCAGGCAGCATGAACCTGTCCAGCCGGGCTTAAATCCGGATCTCCCGGCTCACGGCTGCGGGCTGACCTGAATTTTTTCACCTGTTCATCCATATTATCGTTGATTATGTCTTTCAGACGTCCTTGGGCGGCACAATAGTCCATGACAGCCTGAGAGTTGCGGGTGTGAATATGTACCCTGACCAGCGTTTCGTCACCTACTACCAGGACGGACTCTCCCATGGTATTGATTTTTTCTCTCATTTCGGCTACAGGCAAATCGTTGCCTTCGACCAAAAACTGGAGATCAAACCCGTACACACAATTGCCGCCGGTGGGAGAATCCTGGCAGTGTGCCGCCCGGGTATCTTTCACAGGGCTCATCTTACGGGTAATGAAAAATTTCATACCCTGCAATACATAAAACAGTCCCTTGCCGCCAGCATCCACAACCCCGGCATCCTTCAGCACTTTCAGTAATTCCGGTGTCCTGGTGACCGTGTCCCTGGCCTGCGAGGTGGCGGCGGCTATGGTTTTTTTCAGGTCAGCGCCCTCACCGGCCTGCTGCATGGCCTTCTCTGCCGATTCACGAATGACGGTCAGGATGGTACCCTCAACCGGCTCCTGCATGGACTGGTAGGCTGCATTTGAGGCCTGTTGCAAGGCCATGGCGAAATCAACAGCCGAAAACCTTTCCTTGTTTTCCAGACCTTTAGCCAGCCCCCGCATGATTTGAGAAAATATAACTCCGGAGTTGCCGCGAGCCCCCATCAGGGCGCCCATAGCTGCTGCTGAGCTGATTTCGGCAGCTGACGCGGTAGAGAGGTCTTTGATAGACTCGTTAGCTGACTGAAGAGTGAGGTACATGTTTATGCCGGTATCACCATCCGGTACAGGGAAGACGTTGAGCGCATTGATTTCATCGATACGTTTTTCCAGGAGCGATTCAGCCGATTTCAGAGCCTGTTTCAGGGTTTGCCCATCATACAACTTTTCTTCCACCGTCTTTTCCTCCACGAAATTGCCGCCGGCGTTTTTTCATTTTTACAAGTTAAAAACATTTCTCTGTTTTTATAGTACATAGAGACTCTAGGTACTTCAGTGCAAAACTATACCACTCTTTTCAGGTCCTGTCAATAAGGAGTGTCTTGAGATGGGGTGGAATAATGCCTTAGAGCAAACGTCCCTGGACTATATGTAACGGACTATTATATTTGTCTCTAGATAATGATTGGTGAGGCCTGGGTCACCTGCCGACTCCGCAAGGAGAAAAGGCGACCGGGGCCTGCTCGTCGGAGGCTCAACCAGGCCTCACCCAGTGTGTAAATTATTCAGGCAATATATAATATTTTTCAGTTACCCGTTAAAAACCGGTAGATGATTTCAGCCAGGTCTTCGATATCTTGTTGATACACAAACTCGTTCTTCCCGTGAATATTGCTTTCTGGACTGATCACCCCCAGTCCGAAAAACTGGCCGCCGAACTCGTTCACAACGATATTGCCCAGATCGCCCGAGCCCATCTCTCCGAACTTGCCGCCTTCTCCCGTTACCTTCTTCAAAATCCCCGCCAGCTCATCGATCAGCGGGTCAGATGCTGGAGGAACAGGCGGGATCAGGACCTCACCGGAGATTTCCCACTGCACTCCCGGTACTGAATTCAGAGCATCCAGGATTTCATTTCTGGCTTCTTCGATATTCTCTTCCGGAATCAAACGGCGGTCAACGGATATAACACACTCATCCGGCACAATATTAACCTTGGTTCCCCCATGAACCATGTTGATATTCAGGCGGGATGTCATTTTATCCAACCCTGTTTCAGGATGAGCGGATACTGCGGACTTTCTGACGACCACCTTCTTTTTCAGTTCCAGCAGGGCATTCATCAGCGATACAGCATTTTCGACGGCATTTTCTCCCAGATGAGACAGGCCTGAGTGGACCGACTTGCCTTTCACAATAATGTCCAGGTGTATGGCGCCCAGTCCGGCGATAGAAACAAAACCGAAGCTGCAATCCAGATCAAAGAAAAAGGCGTTTTTTACCGGCTGCAAATAGCGGCTGATGTAGCGAAGCTGGCTTGCCTGACTGTATTCCTCATCCGTTGTCAGCATAACCGAGGCATCGTAGTTCAAAGGTCTGTCCTTGCATTTTTCCAGGGCCAGCAGCAAGGCGGGGATAGCGCCTTTCATATCCGCGGACCCTCTTCCGTAGATCCGGCCGTTTTCCACCACGGGTTTAAAAGCCTCCCAGCCCTGGGCTGGCACAACATCGATATGGGTATAGAAGATCAGCCGAGGTTTGCCGGGCTGACGACGGTGACAGATCAGATTGACACGGCCTTCTCTGCCTTCTGCTTCTTCAACAGGGATTTCGATCCTTTGAGTTTCAAAACCGACCTGCGAAAACAGCGGCTGAAGATAATCTATGACCCGGCCGTAGTTATTGCCGGGAGGCACTGTAGTGTCAATCGCTATAAGATCTTTTAGTATCTTGATATGGTCCATATTTCTCCCTCTCAATTACCGGCTCTAATAATGATTTTAGTTAAAGAACGACAGTTTCACAAATATTCATAAAATATCTATTTAACCGGCTTAACCTGTGATATAATGGGGCCAATCCGATCGTATCCGTTCTCCGTTCCTGATCCAGGCCGAACTCATTATACCCTGAAAAAGCGGAATACGAAAATAGCGTAGGCGGCTGACGTCCTCCGACAAAGTTTTAACTACCTTTTGAAAAAGGAGCTGATACTGATGTTTAGAATCCTGGCATTAGGCAGAGAGGAAGCCACTCTCTGGGTGGAAAACAGCTGTAATCAAAGGAACATGGAAGTATTGCGTCTGAGGGCTTTACCCGATAATATGAGCGCCTTAAGACAGGAAAATTTTAACCTGGCAGTAGTAGACCATAAAGCAGAAGACATAAAGAATGTGTGCTTCAGGCTCATCTGGCTGGGCCGTACACGGGTCGCAGTCCTGAACGGAGATCTCCAGGGAGACGAACCGGATGAGCTTAGAGCCCTGGGTGTCGATTCCTTTCTATCCGACAAAATGGATAAGTCCCAGCTGGCAGCCGGTATTGCGAAGATTGCAGCTCAAGAAAGCCCGGTATTCCACCCTATCAAGGTACTGGTTGTTGAGGATGATAAATATGTCCGTGAAGCCATCCGGCTCTGCTTCAAGCTATTCTGGCCTGAAGCAAAAATCTTTTTTGCAGATGACGGACACAGGGGCATAGACTACATCAGAAACACTCCTCTTGATATTGTAATTCTGGACCTGGGCTTGCCGGACATCACCGGTTACGATGTCCTCAAACGCATCAGGGTTTTCAGCCAGGTACCGGTTGTTATTCTCAGCGCCGCACGGGAGAAGGGAAACATCATAGAAGCCATACAGTACGGGGCTAATGACTATATCGTCAAGCCCTTCAAGCAAATTGAACTGATCCCACGTATAAAAAAGTTTGCAGGATATCAGCCTGAATAACTATCAGCTTCCGGCTTCGGGCGTTCTTTTAGACCGGGCGCTCTTTTCGACCCTGTCAATAATGCCAGCATGTAGATTTCATGGTAATATTGTGATCTTTTTTTTACCTGGTTGTAACCTTTTTATCACATTTCCCGACCTGCTGTAACCGCTTTTTAACATTAAGGTAATATACTAGCAAGTAGAAAGGAGGCCGGAAATGGAACTAAAAGTATTGGCAATAGGCAACAACAACGTAACCCGGCGGGTTGCCAGGTCTCTGGAAGGCAGCGGAATAAATTTTGTATGCCGCAACGATTTTGCTGAAGCCGTCAGCCTCCTGAAAAAAGAGAAATTCGATCTGGCATTGCTGGACGGTTATAGCCCAAATCTGGAAACCAACTGCTACCGTCTTACCTGGCAATGCCGCACACCTGTAGCCCTGATTATTAAAGGCAACGAAGCGGACTGGAATATATTGAGATCGCTGGATGTAGATGGCTATATACCCGAAGAGGCCAGGAACATCGAACTGATTGCCCATTTCTCGGCAATTGCGAGGCGCAGCAACCAGCAAATGACCAGAGCCAATATCCTGGTTATCGAGGATGATGAGCAGACCCAGGAAGCCCTGAAACTCTCTTTCCAGATTTACTGGCCGGAGGCTACAATCACCAGCGCCACACAGGGAGAAGACGGTTTATACCTGGCACGCAGTGAAGAAAGGGATGCCATTCTGCTCGATCTGAAACTGCCGGATATTTCCGGACTGGATGTACTGAAAAGAATCCGCACCTTCAGCCTTGCACCCGTGATTGTAGTTACTGCCAATAAAAACCAGGATGACATCATCCAGACCATCGGAGCGGGAGCTAATGATTATATCCTGAAACCGTTTAAACAACTCGAGCTGATGTCGCGCATCAGGCAACAGATCAACCTGGGAGTGTCTGCCCTGCGATACAGCTACAACTAGCATCTTGAAGTAAGAAAGGATGGATGAAATGAACACGACTAATACGAGCACAACCTGGGACCTGATTGAAGGAAAGATGCTGGAATTACGCATCCTCACCAATGCCAACTGGAAGAGTTCGGAATGGGAACTGGCCGCACTGGGCGAGCGAGTGCTGCGAACGGTGGAAATGGCCAAGGCTGAATCAGAGAAACTGAGAGCTGATGCCGAGCATCTCCAGGAATCCATGGACAGCCTGAAAAAAGAATGGGAATACAGGCAAATCTTCGATATCAAGTAGAACGGGCTTCATTATCAGAAAATAAGGCCAAAAGAGGTGAAAATTCACCCCTTCCCCTGTTTCAGGTTGTTTTTATCCGGTTGACAAAACCAGACTTCAACCGGCGGTCCATCCGCCGTCGATAACCATCTCAGAACCAGTTACATACCTGGACTCATCCGAAGCCAGGTAGAGCACTCCGTAAGCCACATCATCGGGTTCTCCCATGAAACCTACAGGTTGTTTTTCCATTACGGCTTTGGCGGAATCAGGGTCATCGATAATCCACTGGGTCATCGGAGTCCTGATCACCCCCGGATGGACGGAGTTGACGCGAATATTATAGCTATGGCCCGCCCTGGAAAACTCTATGGCAGCAGCTTTGGTCAACAGCCTTACCCCACCTTTACTGGCATTATAGGGTGATGAATCACTGGTGCCGATAATGCCCCCGGCGGAGGAAAGATTAATAATGGAACCGCCCCCGTTCTTTTTCATAGGTGCGATGGCAGCTTTAATACCCAGGAATACCCCATCCAAATTAACGGCAATAACCCGCCGCCAGCTTTCCAGAGTGGTATCCTCAATACTTTGATTGTGGAAAATACCTGCGCAATTGACCAGTATATCCAGTTTCTGGAAACGTTCAAGCGTGGTTTTCATAACCTGTGCCCAATCGCTTTCACTGGTTACATCCAGTTTGGCAAACAAAGCCCGGATACCGATTGCTTCAGCCGCTTTTCTGCCGTCCGCCTCATTGATGTCAGCCAGCACAACAGAAGCGCCTTCCCTGGCCAACAGCAACGATATGGCTTTGCCCAGTCCACTGGCAGCGCCCGTTACCACAGCTACTTTACCCTGAACACGCTCCATTTTCTCCTCCTGAATAATCTTTACTCTACGCCTTTATAGATGTGCCCGGCAGTATAACCTTTGCGTACCCTGCGGTCAGGTACGCTTTGTTTCAACATATTACGGTATAACAGGACAAAATAGGCGCTTTCATCCTTCTGATCTATGTAGAACTGGTTAAACCCGATGGTCCTAAGCTTCTTGACATCGTTAAACATGCCGAAAGGCCGGCTGTTGAGTATTTGCCAGTAGCTGTTTTCCTTGCGTACCGGGAAAACATAGCCCTTTTCATCCACGAATTTTTCTTCCTTGATCTCAATCCTGGTGTTAACCAGAGGAATATCGCCGTGACAGAAGATAACTACCTCCCTGTCTTTAAATCCGGTAAGTTCTACCAGGGATAATTCAGGCGATAAAACCGGAACTACATTAAAGCTGCGGCAAAAAAGGGCATCTAAATCATTAAAGGTATTAAGAGAATAGTCCAGGTATACCGGGACATTGAAGACCTCCCTGCGCGCCAGAAACCCGATATTGCCGGTCATAATAGCCCTGGGTTTCTTCCGGCCGAGCAAGGCCAGCGCCAGCGAAAGCTCGGAATCATTCATGATCCTGGGCAGGTAGGCACCCATAACCGTCCTTTCCTGCCATTCCCCGGGCTCAGGAAAATCCGGCTTAAAGATATCATAGAAAACGATATCGGCTTCCGATTTGACGATTTCCCGGGCCTCAGCCAGAGAATAAGCCCTGGCCATAAAACGTTGAAGCATGGGAGCTTTCTGTTTGATAATGCGGGGCAAAACGGCGTGGGTATTTCTGCGGAGCGGGTTATTCAGGGGAGTCCTTTGGAGGGTGAAATCAGGCTCTATTTTGATGCGAGTTGAAGACGTCAGGTATATTTTCTGGCCATCTCTGGCGCCGATTCCCAGGTTAACTTTTTCTCCTGCCTTGCCTGACTCCACTTTTTTGCCATCCCGGGTTATTTCCTCAACAATCGCACCGGTAACATTTTCCTTGCTCCAGATACCCAACCCATCGCCGGGAAAAACCGGGCGCTTGAGTAATATCTCACCCTGTTCAATAATTCCCAGATAGGCGCCGCGGTTCATGGGTCGTTCGGTTGAAACCATATCCCTTTCGCCTCCGGCAAAACCTTCTGTGAATTCACGGTTAAAAACCACTTCTATTTCCTCAAGCTCTTTCAGGGGAAGCTGGAAATCACCGGCCAGGTAAGAATCAATGGCTTTGCGATAAAGACGGGTTGCCACACCGGCATACAGGGAGGAGCGCATTCGTCCTTCGATTTTAAAGGCGTTGATTCCCGCTTTAATAAACTCGGGAATACGCTTTACCAGGCACAACTCCCTGGTGCTCAACGGATAAGAGCCATTGAATTTCTGCCGGCAAAGCTGAGCGCAGCTTCCCCTGTTTCCACTGCGTCCGTTAACAAAACTGGAAAAAAGACAAAGGCCGCTGTAGCTAAAACAAATTGCCCCATGAACGAATATTTCCACTTTAAAACCGGCGTTTATCATTTTCTTTATTTCCGGCAAAGGCATTTCCCGGGGTAAAATAATACGGTCAGCCTCTTTCATCACTGTGGCAGAAAGGGTATTCCCCACAGCCCCCTGGGTAGAAACAAAAACCGCCAGATCGGGAAAGTTCTTCTTGATATTGCTTACAAAACTGAGATGCTGAACAATCACACCGTCTATGCCGGCTGAATAAGCCCTGGCAAGGGTATTAAAATATCGTTCCAGCTCGCTGTTTTTTACCAGGGTATTCATGGTCAGGTAAAGCTTAACGCCCTGATTATGGCAATATCCGGCTACTCTGCCCAGTTCATCCAGAGAAAAATTTTTTGCGTTCATACGGGCATTAAAGTCCCGTATTCCCAGATAAACAGCATCAGCCCCATTGATTACCGCGGCTTGAAGGCCTTCCCAGTCACCTGCCGGAGAAAGAAGCTCCGGCTTTAGCGAATATCTGGTAGATTCCTCTTTTGTTGTCATTTTATGTCAACTTACCTTTCATTGTAATAATTTTCTATAATTATAACCCTATCCCGGCAGTCTTGCACGATTGTCCCGGTCCAGGGGAGCAATGAACCCCACTATGGGAGAAAGAGAGCCGTCTCAGGCTTAAGGTTTTCATTCCTATCCACGATAACAGAGTTGTATTGCTAAAGCAAACCCGTTGCCTGCACAAACAGGAAAATATTATCCACTATATGCAAAAGCCCCTCCCTTCCGGAAACTCCGGAAAGAAAGGGCTGAATAACTGTTTAAGAGCGTCGCTGTACCCGTCTGAATAGCAGACTGTTATTAGTTGGTGATCTTCCTGACTGCGGCCAGCACCCGATCGGCGTTAAAGGGTTTCACCACGAAATCTTTAGCGCCTGACTTCAAGGCTTCAATCACCAGGGACTGCTGACCCATAGCGGTAACCATGGCCACCCTGGCCTGTGAGTCCAGCTCAACCAGTCTCTTTAAGGTGGCGATCCCGTCCATATCCGGCATGGTGATATCCATCAACACCCCATCCGGTCTGAGTTCCATATATTTTTTTACAGCCTCCACACCATTTGCCGCCTCAGCAGTCTCAAACCCGTTTTCCTGAAGAAGTTTAGTGCAGCGCATTCTCATAAAAGCCGCATCATCTACTACTAAAATCCTGGCCACTTACGATTCTCCTTTTTTAATTGCTATAGTTCTTTTAAAATACCGTTTACGGCTTTAACAGTAATTTTTCCGCTACCTATAAAGAACTCGATAGTCCTTCCGAAATTGCCCCCCAGATCCGCTCCGCAAATCAACATCCGTTCCCGGTCAATAGCCGCCTTTACTTCTGCGATGTTCTTCTGTCCGATATCCAGGTTAGGGTTTGAACCAGGAATGGACAGCATTTTAGCTCCGCCGGCAATTTTCAAGATCATATTTGACCTGGTTGCACCCAGTTTTACCATCTTGTTGAGAATATAAGGGACGCCGCTATCGATATACTTGACGGGAGAACTCATTTCATCCCTGTTCCTGGAACAGGGCAAAAGCATATGAGCAATACCTCCTACTCTGGCGGCAGGGTCATACGCACAAAGGGCAATACAGGAGCCGATTCCGACACATTTGAGGACCTGGTTGCTATCCCTGGAGACAATAAATTCTCCAATGCCTACATTAACTGCGCCGATACTGGTTGCAAGCATTAACTCTTCCTTTTATAGGAATTCAGGCCTGTTTAATTTTTAACTAGAGATGGCAGCACCAGGAAATGGCCTTCTATTTCCGTGGTCGATGAACGAAAGATCAGGTTGATAACAAAGATAGACTCACTTCCCTTGGGCGCTTTGGCCAGTACAGCCCCCACCAGAGCACCGGCCGGTCCCTGTACCACCACAGGCGGTGACGGCATTAGCCGGGAACCCAGGCAATCCGCCACGCTGTTAAGAAAAAAGGCGCCGACAATATTACCCATTTCTCCCAGAACGGAACGTTCCATTTCTTCAAGAATGGTGGTAGAACCCAGGGGCTGTCCCAGCGCCATATCCACCAGTTCATAGGCAGTTTTCGGCGAAAATGTGAGAAGGATCTGGCCTGTAGAATGTCCGGAAAAAAGGAGATAAATACCGATCACTTTGCTTTCGGGCTGGCCGATCAAGCCGGCTGCATTGCGGGTTGATACTTCGTCAATGCTCAGAGCGGTAATGGATATTTCTTTATTAACCATCTGGGCAAGCCCGGATACGGCCGTGGTACTGCCCAGCTTGGCCATTTTTGTCCAGCTGGCCAGGTTTATCGCTTCCCCGGTGTTTTCTTTAAGCATTGTGATACTCCTCGTAAATTTTTCTGATATCCTTCACCGTTTTCACCCTGTGAGCGCCTGGTGGATGGATAATCAGAAATGTCCTCCAGGTAACAGTTGAGCAACCTGTCAGGAAATTAACCTGTATATCCAATAATAAAGCGGCTCTCTCACAAAACAATCACATTTACACCCGGCAAATCACAGGTACCTACCAATACCCTGTAGAGAACTATACCAGATGCCACAGGCTGGAAAAACGGTATAAAAACCCAAAAATGTGGGCAAAATTACGAGGATAAGGGATTGGAAAAAGGAATGTGAAACGGAAAGATTGAATAAAACACCTGGACAATTCGCCTGGCCAATTGCAAGAGGAGAACTCCCATGTCCGCCCGGTTAAAATTTATTGGAATTTATGCCGGGTTTACACCTTCAGGCTGGCTGAGTGCGGCTCGTTAGAGGCCTGGAGGCAGAACTTGACCAGTTCGGCAAATTCATTGATTTTAATGGCGTTGTTGGTCTCAAGAAAACCGTCATAGGTGAGGTTGATCCAGGGTTTTTTGTAGACCGAGCTGAACTTATCGGCCATCGCAGCCACAATTCCACCAGGCATGCAGCCGTGGGGCATGACTGAAATAACACCCGCAATTTCCGGGTTTTCCAACCAGTCGATTCCACTGCCGATGCTCAGCACGGCCTCACTGCCGCAGCGTGGTGAAAGATACTGGCGGGACTTGTCCAGCAACTGGCGGGTCGACGGTTCTTTTTCTTTCAGGACCGCATCAAACCAACCGGCGATGCGCTGTTCGTCCCGCTCCTGGATTGACTTCTTGATATAGCTCATCATCATCTTTTTGATCTTCCTGTCTTTGACAGCATCCTCCAGATTACGGTGAGCGGTATATTTGAACCATTCCCCCATGGGAGAGACGACGGCTTCCAGCCCGGCAGCTTCGCAGGCCTTGACCAGGTCTTTATTACTGAAAGCATTGGAACGCAGATAAATCTCACCATTGATGCCTATGACAGGACGCCGGGAGAGGGACGGATCGATCAATTCAGCGAACTCGGCGGATGCTTGCCTGACAATACCGCCGAAGTCCTCTTTGCGGCTGATTTTTGCGCTCAACTGTTTCAATGAAACATTAAAAAGCTCTTCAGCCGCTCCTATTTTCTTTTCGTAAGGCCTGACCCTCCACAGCAATCTCTGTAAATTATCTACAGCCACAATGCTCTTCCAGGCCAGTCTTTCGAATCCGGCGCCCAGGCCGATGTCGCGATAAGCGTTGTTCGAGACGGAGGTCCTGATGTTAAGATCAAAACCCACTTCCCTGAGAATACGGATTTGTTCGATGGCATATTTTCCCAGGCGGCATGGCCCGTATGAACCGCTCATAAAGCCTTCGACATCCTTCAGGTTGTGGCCGTTATCATAATAATACCTGAGAAAATCCCCCAGGGTAACGCGGTAGGGCAGGCACTCGGTACCGGAAGTGAACTGGTTACTGTAATGAAGGTTCTTTTCATTGGGCTCAGGTAAAGAAACCGCTTTTACCCCGAAAGCCTGCATAGCGGAGGCTATCACATCGGCGTGCGGGGCCATGCGGGGGATAATAAGCGTTTTCCCGGTATTGATCACAGCTGAGGCGCCGCGGTAGACCACGTTCGGAACTCCGGCTTCAGCCGGACTTTTATATCCCTGAATGGTATCCACGAAAGCCTCAAGCCGGGTAACCAGCCCGGCCTCGGCGGCATGTTCATCGATCTCAAGCTGGCCCATGGGTTTGCCCCCCATGACGTCTTCCAGCTCAACTAAAATAAACGAGTTCGGCCCGCAGCCGAAGTTGGTCAGGGCCAGTCCGTACAGCCGGGGATCGCGGGCGACAATGTCCGCCGCCGCCAGCAAACGGGCTTCATAGGACCAGTAGGGACGGTCCGAGTATTTTTTGGGGTCCACAGAGGAAAGGGGCAGAAAATCCAGCGGTACCGGAACGACATCCAGCTGCGCCAGTTTTTCGGCAATACCCAGGTTGGCCCCCGAGTCCTGAGCCATATAAGCCCTGGCAAGCAGAACTACGCCCAGCCGCTTGCCCTGATGCAGCTCTTCTATCAGCCGGGCACCTGCCAGGTCCCTGTCTGCCTCATAACGCCTCAATGATTCTATCCCGGCCAGGGCTGCCCTGCGGCCTGCCGCGGCGGAGTACCCCATCTTGCGTGCAACGCCTGTCAAATTCTCGATTACTTCTTCATCGCCCCGGCTGAAATCCAGCAGGGGAATCAGGAGCTTATTTTCCAGTCCAAGCACCTGGCGGATAATAAAAGGGGAAGCCTGAATCAGCGGACAGGCATATTTCTGATTCTCTTCCCCGTCTTTTTTGCCCAGGCGTATGCCGCTGGGAAAGATGATGAAATCATTATCTTTCAGGGCATCGGCATGGCCATGCAGCAGTTTGATAGGGAAACAGCTATCGGTATAAGCCAGTTCAATGGAACGCTCAACGATTTCTTTACTGGTCTTTCCGGTTAGCACTACACGGGCATCCAGGGCGTTCAGAAAACCGATCAACAAAGGAGCAAAGTCATAGACCAGAAGGGAACGCGGCAACCCCACCCGGGGCCCGCTGCCACTGTTTTCTTTATATTCACGGAACAGCAGCTTTTCCCGTTCATCAAAGGCCGTTTCTTTTTTAGCCAGTGTCAGGGTACTGTCATATTTATCGCAGCGGGAGCCGTAGAAGGTGGGTTTTTCACCGGGTACCTTCATCTGGGTAATAGAGCAGTTATTATCACAGCCCTTGCAGGTAAAGGTGGACAAATCGCAATCCGCTGAAATTACTTTGCTGAAACCTTTAAACCTGGAAGCCCGCCCGGCTGATTGGGGAATGCTGTTCATATACTCACGGGCCAGTAGAGCAGCGCCCATAGCACCGCTGACCTCGCGGTGCTCTGCCACGAGCAGTTCCTTGCCGGGCAACTGCTGGTGGAAGGCGGAGACCACGGCCCCATTGTAAAATACGGCACCGGTTAGAATAACCTTGCTGCCCAGCTTGCGGTTACCCACCACTTTGGAAAGGTAGTTACGGGCGATGGAATTAGCCAGGCTGGCGGCAATAACCTCTTTAGATACACCCTCACGCTGGGCTGAAGGCACCGCCTGCCCCATAAAAGCGGCACAGCGCGTACCCAGATCAATGGTATGTCCGGCAGAGAGGGCCAGATCAGCAAATTCACCGCTCCTGACCGAAATTCCAAGCATTTCCGCCATTTCATCGATAAAGCTGCCCGTACCGGCTGCGCAGGCTTTGTTCATCTGGTAGTCCACCACCACGCCGTTGCGCTTGATTACCAGTTTGGAGTCCTGCCCGCCGATTTCAATAATATCCGCCTGTGGATCAATATCAGCTGCCGCCCGGGTCTGGGCGGTAATTTCATTCTTGATCAGGTCAGCGCCAATCAGGCTGCCGATCAGGTAACGGCCGGAACCGGTCACGCCCACACCTGCAATCCTGACCTTATCCGCACCCTGCTGAAACAAATTGCTGAAGACCTGTTTGACGGCATCAACCGGACGCCCGGCCGTCATAAGATAGTTCTTGGCCAGGATTTTTTTACCGGACTCGTCCATGATCACGGCCTTGGTGCTGGTTGAACCGACATCCACCCCCAGGTAACCGGAAACAGCCCCAATATTCTTGTCATTGAGTTCATTAGCCGGAAGGATAATTTTCTCCAGTCCGGGAGACTCATAATAAGACCTGGCATCATCAGACTGAGGCAGCAGCCCAACCGCCGACTCTTTACCCCTGGCCAGGAGGGCTGAGCCAATGGCTTCGGTATACAGGAAATTTGGCGGGACGGTGACCTTCACGGGATGACCGTTGCGTTCGGAAAGCATGGCATCCAGGGCTTTGACGATGGCCCCGTTGGCAGCAACGCCTCCCAAAAAAAACACAGGCTCGGGAAAAGGCCCTTTCTTCAGAGCTGCCAGCATGCGCACAATGCTTTCACAGAGGGCATAGAGCATGGCCTCTACAGATACGCCCTTTTGCTGCAAATGAATCAGGTCGCTTTTGGCAAAAACGCTGCAGCGGGCAGCGATGCGGGGGGCATTGCCCTGGAATTTCAGGGCAAGAGCAGCAAAATCCTCGACTTTAATTCCCAAACGGTAAGACTGCTGTTCCAGAAACCGGCCTGTTCCGGCGGCGCAGAGTGGATTTGAAGCCACCTTCCAGGGCTTTTTCAACCCGTCTTCCAGCTCGATTACCAGAGAACTCTGGCCGCCGATCTGAAGGATGCTCTTTGCTTCAGGATGGTTGAAAAGCAGACCTGAAGCTATAGCCAGCGAGCTGCTGTTTTCGCTCCAGTGAAATTCAGGAGGAATGATGGCCTTGCCGCTGCCTGAGACACCCACAGCCGTAATACCCTCCAGCGGGTAGCGGCCATTCAGCTCCGTAAGGAGTAAATTGACCACAGCGCCGGGACTGGAGGTAATCTTGCGGGAATCAATGGTCAAAATCCGGCCGCTTTCATCTATCAGGGCCAGTTTGACGTTAATGGAACCAATATCCAGACCAAGGTAATGTTTCATCGTACGTATAGAATTATACCAGAATTACATCCGGGATGGAATGCAGGGAATGTACAACCGGCCGGTACGCACCCTGTTCCTTCTCCCCAGCCTCTTTAGTTCGCTGCGAAAAATAGCCAGCTTTTCTTTGCTCCAGGCCTTCCAGTCCTGCGGCGTACCTGTTCCGCCGGTATTGACCCGGTTGATGGTGAAGGCAGCCATGGCCTCTGCGGCATAGCCGCAGGCCCCGCAGGCCACCAGGTCTTCATACTGTTCCGGTATCGTCGATGAAACGGCGCCCAGGTCATGGAGCTTGCCGTAATATATGCTGCAGACGGAACCGTCAGGTATATCATCATCCGGCAGAGTGATAATATCCCCCCAGAGCGAAAACCGGCGGAAGCAGGGCGGAAACCGCCCGGCCGGGTACTCAACCACTTCAATCATCACCCGTCCGGCCAGCTCCGAGATATCTATTTCTCGTGAGCCGCTAACCGTATCCACCGCTGCTTTCAGCTCCTGCGGAAGGGCCTCCGAGAATTCTTTTACTGACCGGGCGATATAGCGTTCCAGGTCTTCATCCGCCCAGCGGTAAGATGAAGCGTCTTCATCCTGCAAGTCCCTGCGAACCAGGGCCAGCATTTCTGCTAAATTCATGATGTTCCTCCTTTAAGCTTTGATTTTCAAGTTGCAGGTTTTATGTTTGGGGAAAGGGAGAAGGTTAAGGGTTACTCCTTTGACGAAACAGCTTGCTAAAATAGAAGTTTAGTGATGGTGCTCGTTCTCAATTCGTCATTGCGAGGCATCTGAGACCCCTCCGAAGCAATCCAAAACCACTTTTCGATACACTGGCTGCTAACAAAACATAAGCCGTGAAAAGATTTCAGGCGGTAGCTGAAGGTCATGCTTCTCCATAGGCCTCAGATTACTACGAAAGTAATCAATATTTTTGGAGTCGACGTCCGGGTCA
>CAYLVC010000002.1:0-4910 GCA_964387005.1 uncultured Dehalococcoidales bacterium
AAGAAAATGGTGAAAGGAGAATATCGTAATGGAAGGTAAATATCCTGAACTTTTTAAACCCATGATTTTTAAGGATTGCGGTCCGGGCTCTTTCGAGGCCGGTATGGAGATGGGCAAGTCGGTCCACGGTATGAACGTCCATATCCGCTACGGGTCTTACGGAAAGACCGGGCAAATGGCTGCCGAGTCCGGCGGACTGCATAAACACGACTTCGACCAGCTTTGCCTCTTCATGGGGTCCGACATGAATAATCTGCTGGACCTGGGAGCGGAGATCGAGGTTTACCTGGGCGATGATCTGGAAAGGTACATGATCACCACCCCGACTGCCATCGTAGTACCTAAGGGAATGCCCCATTTTCCTGCCAATATTAAAGCCCTGGATAGAAAGTTCCAGTACATGGAAATCTCCCTGGCCCCCGAGTTCAAGGCCATACCGGTACCTACCGATAAAAACCCGGCTGATTCACCCAACCTCTCCGGTTTCAAACTGAGTTACCACTACAATGTCCGCCGGCTGCTTTTCATGCACAAGGGGCCTTTCTTCTATGGTCCCAATAACCGCGAAGATTCGGGTGGTGACTTTACCTCAATCATCGGAGGAGAGGAGGACTTCCCTCTGCACCTCACACTGGAAAGCATGAAGGCATATCCCTATATTTTCGGCCCTGCCCCTCATGCCCCCCATGTACACAAATTCGAGGAAATCCTGCTCTTCATGCCCGGGGACGCTAATAATATGAACTACCTGGGAGCTGACGGCATGTGCAGCATGGGAAAAGAAAAGTCGGTCCATGACTTCAATACTCCCACGGCTATTATCTGTCCCGAGATGTTTCCCCATTGTCCGTGTGGCGTGACCAAAGTGGACAAGCCTTTCTATTTCATGGTAGTATCCTGTGCCGCCGAACATCATCCCATGCCCAAGAAAAAAGTCTGGAATTAACCACTATTATCAATCATCCTTGAGCGGGTCTTTCCGTCTATGGAAAGACCCGCTTTCTGTTTTCATTCCGCCTGTTTACTTATAAAAACGAATTCACCCCTACCACCAGATGCTGCGTCAACATTCGGTTGACGAACCCCAACTGAATCAGGGGAATATCGGGGCTCCGGAATGACATTATTTTATGCTGTTTCACCCTATTTTGTTACTTGACATACTGTGGTTTATGTAGTATTGTGTAATTTACAATAGTTTAAAAATTACAATATTCTCCTGAAATAGTAACTATTTTATATCCGGTTATGGGTCCGCTGAAAACAAAACCGGGTGAATTGAGTGGGAAAACATGGACATCAAAGAGATAGAAGAGGCCAACAGAAATTTCCAGAAAGGACTGTATACCGGCATTACCGAGATTGTTCTCCTCAGCGTGGTAAGCCAGGCCAAAAAACCGCTGTACGGTTATCAGATTGCCAAAATTATTGAAAAGGAAAATACCGAGATCCCAATCATCAAACTCGGTACTCTATACCCGGTGCTGAGATCACTGGAAAAAAACGGTTTCATGGAAAGCCGGGTAGACCCCTCAATCACCGGCCCGCCCCGGCGTTATTACAGGATCACTGAGTCCGGACTTAATGCCCTGGCGTCGTTAGCCGGTACATGGAACCGGACCAGGCTGTTTGTAGATAAGATTCTTTCAGGAGCCAATCATGACAAATAACATTGACGAATACGTCGGTTCCCCTGTATGGCGTAGAGGAACGGTTTCAGAACAGTCGATGGACAAAGGCTAAAAATATGAAGCAGGATGTGGTTTATGAGAATTGGAGTCCTCGAATTGATGAGTGCAGGGGCTACGCGCAGGTGGGACCAAACCGCCTACAACTACCTGGTTACCAAGCAATACGCCAGTATCATGCCCCAGGCCGTGAGCGCCTGGTGCCGGAACCTGGGACATCAGGTTTTTTATGCCACCTATTTTGGGACAAAAGATGCGGACCAGCTTCTTCCCAAAGACCTGGATATTGTCTTCATCTCAACCTATACCCAGGCCAGCGCCCTGGCATATGCCCTGGCAAAACTGTTCCGCCAGCGTAAAACCCTGACTGTTATCGGCGGACCTCATGCTAAACAGTTTCCCCAGGACTGCCTGCGTTTTTTTGATATCGTGGTTGGTGACTGCGATAAAACCCTGATAAGCGAGATTTTGAAGGACAAACCACGTGGCCAAATCCTCAATAGCAGGCGTAAGCTGCAAAGCATTCCCGGGGTCGAAGAACGTATGCCGGAAATCCGTGCCTCAACTTTTCTTAGAAATAAGCCTTTTCCTTTCACTTCAATCTCTTTATTAACCAGCGTGGGCTGTCCGAATTCCTGTGATTTCTGTATTGATTGGAATAATCCCTATGCTCTTCTGCCCCTGGAACAACTGGAAATGGATATGCGCTACATTTTCAAGCATTTTCCCAGGGTAATGATCGGTCTGCATGACCCCAATTTCGCAGTACAATTTGAACAGGTCTTCGACCTTCTGGAAAATATTCCCAATAGAAAAAAGTACAGCTATGTTATGGAGACATCACTCTCCACGCTGAGGGGTTCCAGACCCGAACGGTTAAAAAAAATGGGGAATTTTTATATTATTCCCGGCGTAGAATCATGGGCAGCCTATTCCAACAAGATTGGGGCAGGATCCGCAATATCTCCACAGGAAAAATTGAACAAAGTAGTCGAACAATTCCAGGACATTCGACCGTACGTGACCGGAATTCAGGCTAATTTCATCTTCGGTCTGGATGTGGACAGCGGTGATGGACCCGTTAAACTAAACAGGGAGTTTGCAGGACGCGTTCCGTTCGTCATGCCTAACTTTAATATCCCGGTACCTTTTGGCAACACCCCTCTCTATGAAAAATATAGGGGTGAAGACCGCCTGCTGACGTCGATGCCTTTTACTTTTTACTACATGCCGTATCTGGTTTTTATGCTGAAGAATTATAATGCGGCCTCATTTTATGAAAAGCTGATAGAGATGATTTCTTTTATCTCAAGCGGTGACATGCTTATTAACAGGTTTAAAAGCTCTACTTCACCCTTTGCCGCAGGTTATAATCTGGTAAAAACCCTGGGTAACCGCCAAATGATCAGGAGACTGCGTGAGATCCTGAATCTGTTGAACACCAATCCTCAATTCAGAGCTTTTCATGAACATGAAACCGACGTACTGCCCGAGTTTTACCATCGCCAGTATGAACATTTTCTGGGACCTTATGCCGGTTTTATGTCACGTGAAGACAGAAAACCTGTTTTAAGCCGCAGCCAAAAGCAGTACATTATACCCATATCCCGAAAACCGGCAGAAATAGTAGTGTAGAGGCAATGTAAACGATTTACCGGCTGAAAATATTATCGCCGGAGGTGTTAAATCACCTTTTCCCGGGAAAGGCGCTCCAGTTCTTCTTCCTTCATGCCCAGCAGCCGGCGGAAGACATAATCATTGTCCTGTCCGCCCTCCGGAGCAGAACAGCGGCAGGCAGGCGGGTTATCCGCCAAATGAAGAGGGTTAGCATCTTGCACCGTATCACCCATAACCGGGTGTTCCAGTATCTGGAAAAATCCACGGGCGCGCAGCTGGGGGTCTTCGGCGATATCCCGGGCGCTTTGCACAACGCCCGCCGCCACTCCCTCTTTCTGTAAAACAGCCATTACTTCTTGAGCGGAACGTTGTCGCGTCCAGCCGTTGATGAAGTCATTCAGATCTTTCGAATGTAATTTCCTGCCCTCAAGGGTAACGAAACGCCGGTCGTCCGCCCACCCTGGATTACCCAGCGCTCTTTTAAATCCCCGCCATTGCTCATCCCCGGCAACTGATATTGCACACCATTCATCACTGCCCTTACAGGCATAAATTCCCTCCGGTGCTATATTACCCGAGCAGTGGCCGGTTATACCGGTTTCATGACCCGAAATCCCAAAATCAACAAACAGCTCGAATAACAGGCTGGTCATGGCCTCTGTCTCGGACAAATCTATGTACTGGCCCTCACCGGTTTTGCGGCGGTATTCCAGGGCTGCGAGTACTGCTAACGCTCCGTACAACCCGGCCACGTGATCGGCATAAGAAAAGCCCATTTCCACAGGTGGATGAGCACTATTTGCTGTAAGCCCGGTAATCCCGCTGAAGGCCTGGGCGGCGGGTCCAAAACCGCTGTAATGCTGCCATGGACCGCTGTGCCCCATCATGGAGAGACTGATGAATATTATATCCGAACGGATCTTTTTTAACTCGGAATAGTCCATTCCCCAGTTGGACATTACCCTGGGACTGAAATTCTCCACCACCACATCACAGATCTTGACCAGTTCCCTGGCAATTCTTACACCTTCCGGCTTGCCGGGATCAAGCGTAATACCCAGTTTGTTGCGGTTCCAGGTATTAAAATACCCCCGGCTGAAGCTGTCCCCGGCAGGGGGTGAAAGCGGCTGAACCTTGATTACTTCTGCTCCGAAATCAGCCAGCAAACGGGTGCCATAAGGCCCGGCCAGAACCCAGCTGAAATCCAGGACACGGATACCGCTCAGCACCGGTTGAGCCATACCCTCATGAATATTGTCAGGCAGCATTCTTAACCAGTTTGTTCAGTCTATTCAGCAAAAGCCTGTAATCAAAGGGCTTGGTGATGTAGTCATTTGCCCCCAGTGACAGGGCTTTGGAAATCATCTCCGGGCTGTGCCTGGCACTGACCACCACAATCGGCACGGTTGAAAAAGCCCTTACCTGTTCGATCACATCGATACCGTCAATATCGGGAAGTCCAAGATCAATTATCACTCCATCATAGGTATCATTCTGGAGCATCTGAACAGCCTCCAGACCCTTGCTGGTCGAGACCATGATGGACTCAGGATCGTTGACTTCAAGACAAAGATTGATCGATTCAACGGTCGCCAGGTCGTCTTC
>CAYLVC010000002.1:5010-7751 GCA_964387005.1 uncultured Dehalococcoidales bacterium
AATTTCTGGCGGTCTTGCTCCACCCGGTGATAGGGCTGAAACAGCCTGGCCTGTTCTTCCGCCGTTATACCTATGCCATTGTCCTGTATCTCAATTACCACGCTGTTGTCCTGTAATCTGGTCCTGAAGAAAATAACACCTTTTTCCGGGCTGAATTTACAGGCATTGGAAACCAGGTTTAGTATTACCTGTTCAAGCCGGGAAACATCGACTAAAGCCAGAGGAAGCTGAGGCTGAATATCGATTTGCAGTATTTGCTGGCGCTGATCGACCATGGGTTTGAAACGGGCAATAACCTCTGCCAGATAGTTATTCAGGTCCACCCTGATCAGATTCAACTTGAATGTACCCCTGGAGTACCTGGCTACATCCAGCAACTCTTCCAGGCGGTGAGCCAGGGTCTGAGTACTGTTATAAATATTGGCGATCAGTCTTTTCCGGATGTCTTCACCCTCTCCGGCCATAAGGTCGTTGAGCATGGTAGTCGAAGCCAGGATCGGGGTGAGGGGCGTCCTTAATTCATGGGCCAGGACATCAACAAAAAGACCCCGTGCCCTGGATTCTTCCTGGAGTTCCTGTCTCTGGCTCTTTTCCTTATTATAGAGCCGTTCCATTTCTTCGGCAGCTTCTTTGCGTTCTTTTTCGATTCTCCTCCTGTCAACCACTTTCCAGGTGGAATCCATTAGCAATTTAAGCTGGCGCAGATCGGACTGATCGTAGTCTGTTTCCTTGTTTGCCAATCCAACAATAGCCACTGTCTTTTGTTCCAGGCTGACCGTAAAGACTATAAAGCGGCTGAATAACACTGTATTTTGAGTCAGTACTTTATCTTTGTTTTCGTTAACGATTAAAGGATGTTTCTGCAACAGGGCTTCACCGAATTCACCTTGCTTTTTCAGGTCTTCAAGGGTAAATCTCAGGGGCATCTGGTATTCTTTCGCCCTATCCTGCATCCCGCTGTTGACAACAAACTCTTCATGCATTTCATCATATTGATAAATGCATCCGAACTGGCTGCGGGTAAGCTTGACCGCTTCATTTACGGCAAATGCCAGCAAATTTTCAATACTCAATTCTTCGAACTGGGATATTTTCAAGAGGCTTTCGAGACGGGCTTCATTAAACAGCACCTGCTCTTCGGCTTTTTTCCTTTCAGTAATATCCACCCAGTTTGACAGCAAGTATTTCAGACTGCCGTTTTCCAGTATTTTGCGCACCTTGACATCGACCCAGAATTTACTGCCGTTTTTCTTCTGAAATACACGCTCCTCACGAAAAGTATCCTTTTGAGCAGGCCAGATCAAATGGTCCAGCCTGTACTGGTCCAGATGCTCCGACGGCCACCAGGGATAAGGGATTTTCCGGCCGATTACTTCTATCTCGGTATATCCAACCAATTCCTCAAAGGCCGGATTGACATAGCGGATGGATGTATCGGCATTGGACAAGACTATGGGATTAGGTGAATTGGTCTGAAGACTGGAGGCAAAAGCTTCACTCTGTACCAGCGCTTCTTCCATTTTGACTCTTTCAGTGATGTCTCTGCCTATGCCGACAAGGGCAACCATCTCGCCCTTTTCATCATTGATAAGAGAAGTCCGGCTTTCTATCCAGACACTATGACCTTCTTTGTGCATCCACCTGGTAACAAAAGGACCGGAATACATTCCTTCCCTGGAAAACATGAACTTCTGGATAAGCCCCTGATCCTGCGGATGTACAGCCCTTATCAGCCACTGAGGGTCCCGGGTGACTTCTTCCAGCGAATAACCCAGTATGGTCTTTATAGAGGGACTGATGTAGTCTATGGCTATCTCAGGTTTAAAATCAATCCGGAATATCAGGTCCTGGGCAACCTCTGAAATTCTCCTGAACCGTTCCTCGCTGAGTCCCAGGGCATCCTCCGCCTCTTTCCTTTTCTTTTCCTGTTCGATATTGTAAAAAGCGAATCCCAGGTCATCCGCCAACTGGTGAAAAAGCCCGATTTCCTCGTTGTCAGGAAATACCTCTTCTTCAGCCAGCATAGCTATTATACCCTTGATTTTAGCCCCATACCGCATAGGAATAATGCTTATATGAAAAAGCGCCGGTATTGTTCTGTACCTGGGACAGCCTTCGCACAGGACGTCTCCCTCTCTGACGAATAGAGGCCGGCCGGTATCAAAAACGCGTTTAAAGCAATTTGAAAGAATACCCCTGTACAACTCCTCTCTAATTTCCTTGAACCCTTCTCCGATACCCGCTTCAGAGCACAATATCACCCTGCCTTTATCATCCATCTGTATAGCCCAGCAGCGGCGAACATGTTGGACCTCAAGAAACCGCTGACAGGTTGAATCCAGCAGTTCTTTGGCATCAGTTTTTTGAGTGATAAGCTGGTTGACCTGACGGACTATCTGAAGGATGGTATTTTTCCGCACCAGTTCCTGTTCAACCTGTTTTTGCCTCGTGACTTCCAGGGTAAGTATAAAAACACCTTCGGGCACAGGTTCAATACTGAATACCATCCAGCCTTTTTTCCCGTCAATATAAGGAAATTCAAATTCCGTTACAGCCGGAACACGATTTTCCATACAATGTTTTAACACCTTGAAAGGCTCGGTCTTGTCGATGCCCGGAAAAACGTCCATCATACGGCTGCCCAGGAGTTCCTCTTTGCTCCTGCCGCACTGGCTGCATACCGTTTTGTTGACAAAGCGATAACGCCACTCGAAGTCAATAACCTGGCAGCCCTCAAGCAT
>CAYLVC010000002.1:7851-28394 GCA_964387005.1 uncultured Dehalococcoidales bacterium
AGCCTGATCCACTGTCCTACCATGTAGCTGCATACATCCGAAGCCAAAAAGGCCACCGCCGGAGCCACATCAGCAGGCGTGCACAGTCTCTTTAAGGCCGACCGGTTCCTGTTGCCTTCCATGAACTCACGGGTATTTCTGGTTACCAGCCCGGTCTCGCCCAACCCCGGAAGAACGCCATTAACTATTATTCCCAGGGGCGCTACTTCCAGAGCAAGGGCATGGGTAAAGGCCTCAACCCCGGCTTTAGCCGCCCCATAAACGGAAATGGTCGGAATACCCTGACCGCCCGATGTGTTGACGATGCGCCCGTAATGACGCTCGGCCATGTAAGGAATAACCGCCTGGGCCATGTTCATCTGCCCGTAAAGATTGACGTTAATATCAATATCCCAGTCGGCTCGGGTCATCTCCATAAAAGGCTTTTCCTTGCTGCTGGTGCCGGCGTTGTTTACCAGGATATCTATCCGTCCGAACCTGTCTACCAGGCTTTTTACCGCAATGTCCACCTGCTGACGGTCAGCCACGTCCACCCGGCAGGCCATCCCCCGGCTGCCGGTTTTTTCTATTTCGGCGGCAGTCAGTTCCGCCCAGGCCAGGTTGATGTCGGCTGCCGCCACAATACAGCCTTCACGGGCAAGGGTTAAAGCAATTTCTTTCCCGTAGCCGATCTGGCTGCCGGCGCCGGTTACCAGTGCCACTTTGTCCTTTAGTTTCAGGTCCAATTTCTCCCTCCTTTTCTTGATATGCTGTTTCACCCGCACTGCAGCAGGTATATATTCGTTTATGTATATTAACAAAAACCCTCAAAGTATATCAATCAGATATATCACGTCTTTCTTATTTGTGAATTGAGCAAAGCCGTTATGCTACAATACGAAAAGAGCAAACCTTCCAAAGGAGACGCTAATGATGACGCCGGGTACTATCCGTTGCAAGGGCAAAGAGTTCATCTGGGGCAAGCGTACCTATGTAATGGGCATAATCAACCTTTCACCAGATTCCTTTTCCGGCGACGGCCTGAGCTGCATCGAAGATGCCTGCCTCCAGGCCCGCCGAATGGAGAGTGAAGGAGCCGATATCCTGGACGTGGGTGGGGAGTCAACCCGGCCGGGAGCGCCGCCCGTTTCGAATGAAGAAGAGCTAAAACGGGTTATCCCGGTAATTCAGCGTCTGGCTTCTCTGGTTAACATACCCGTCAGCATTGACAGCTCTAAATATGAAGTTGTTCGTACGGGCCTCGAAGCCGGGGCCTCCATTATCAACGACCAGTGGGGACTGAAAAAAGAACCGCGGCTGGCGGAACTTTCCGCTGCCGGCAATTTTCCGCTGATACTGATGAGCAACCAGAGGGACAAGGGAGGATTTGACGCAGCTATTCAACGGGATACCGGTCGTTATGCCGACGTCATGTCCGCCCTGATGGATGATTTGAAGGCAGGCATTGCTCTTGCACTGAAGAACGGGGTCCCCGCAGAAAACATCATTGTCGATCCCGGACTGGGTTTCGGCAAGACCTGGCAGCATGATCTGGAAATAATCCGCAGACTGGATGAAATGAAAGCGCTGGGCAGACCGGTACTGCTGGGACCTTCGCGCAAATCCTTTATCAAAATGCTTCTTGACCTGCCGGCTGCCGAACGAGTGGAAGGTACAGCGGCGGCGGTGGCTGTGGGTATTACCAGGGGAGCGGATATCGTGCGGGTGCATGATGTAAAACAGATAGCCAGGGTCTGTAAAATATGCGATGCCATTCTCAGGGATAACTGATAGCGGGTCAAACACAAAACAGAACGGGTCTATATCACCCGGGGAATCCCGGGTGAGTATCCATCAGGCATTATCTTTTGCCCTCTTTCAATGGTAGAATAAGAGAAAATATTGTTATCCATGGAGGTCCGTTTGATGGGGGATTTGCGTATAGAAAAACTGGCTGAATTGCTGGTGAAATACTCGGTTAAGGTTAAAGCCGGCGATAAAGTAGCCATACAGGGCGAAATGGCAGCTGAACCACTGCTGAAAGCTGTGTACCTCGAGGTCTTGAAAGCAGGCGGTTATCCGTATGTTGTCCCCTTTCTGACAGGGATTGACGAGCTGTTCTTCCGCCATGCCTCGGACGATCAGCTCAAACACGTACCTCCCGCCACAAAAATGATCATGGAAACATATGACGTGCGGATATCCATCGGAGCCGATGTCAACACCAAAGAGCTTAACAGCATCGACCCGGCCAAACTGGTACTGTACCAGCAAGCACGTACCGATGTCATGAGGACCTATCTGGAGCGTGCCGCCAGGGGCGAACTGCGCTGGGTTTATACCCTTTTCCCCACCAATGCCTATGCCCAGGACGCCGAAATGGGTACAGGGGAATACGAAGACTTCGTATTCCAGGCCTGCCTGGGAGATATCCAGGACCCTATCGGGTACTGGCAGCGTTTCTCGGCCAAGCAGCAAAGGATAGTGGAATGGCTCAAAGGGAAAAAACACATCCATATCACCGCCCCTGAAACCGATTTGAGATTCAGCGTTGAAGACCGCATCTTTGTTAATTGCGACGGACATGAGAATATGCCTGACGGTGAGGTCTTTACCGGGCCGGTTGAAAACAGCATGGAAGGACAGGTCTATTTCTCCTATCCCACAATTTATAACGGCCGTGAGGTCAGCGGCGTACGTCTCTGGTTTAAGGAGGGCAAGGTCATCAAGGCCACAGCCGAAAAGAACCAGGAGTTTTTGATTAAAACCCTGGATACGGATGAAGGAGCCAGGTACCTGGGTGAATTCGCCTTCGGCAACAGCCAGTACATAACCCGCTTTACCCGGCAGATCCTCTATGACGAAAAAATCGCCGGAAGTTTCCATTTGGCGCTGGGATCCAGTTATCCTGAAACCGGGGGCAAAAACCATTCAGCCATACACTGGGACATGATCTGCGATATGCGCCAGGGCGGAAAGATATGGGTGGATGATGTACTCTTTTATCAGAATGGGGAATTCATCCTGGATTAAAAGAGCGGATTTGCTCTTCCGGAGATTGAAAAATAAGGGGAATGTAAATGAGCGAATCGACCAGGGCCATTATACTTATCGTTTTAATCATGCTCCTCCTAATTGCTCTGGCTGTTGCGGTCTCAAATTTCATGATGCGCAGGGCAATCAAGGCAGTATTAAAGCTGATGAGGGATGGCCAGGCACTGAGCCCGGATACTGCCAAGACCAGCGATGAACTGGGTTTCAGAGGGCGGAATATGTTCAATTTCAAACTGCTGAGAGACTACAGGCCTCAGGCCATGCAGTTGCTTATTACGGCCAATATTATCCAGACTACCGATGACGGAAGAATTTTTCTGTCCGAGGAAAACCTGGCAAAAACACGCCTGGGCAGAGAGGGACGTTAGTTTTTCCGGCAGTGGCCGTGCTCAATGTTTTGTCTTAGGCCTTTCGTAACAGGTCCAAATCGTTGCAAAATAACCGTACAGAGCCTATACTTATTTCAAATTTACACTTGAGGCGGCTAACCTCAGCGATACTTTAACAGGAGGCGAAACAACATGGCTGAAAAAAAATATGGGAAATATGTAAAAAAACTGGTCTTCAGGGATGATGGACCTGGTTCATACCGGCAGGGCGTACTTATGGATAAGGATTTCCTGGGCATAGATGCCCAGATCGAGTTCGGCTGCTACTGGGCTGCAGGCAAAATGGGCGGGAAGTCCACTGCCGCTCACTCGCACGATTTCGATCAGCTGATGTTCTGGTTCGGGGGAGATACGACTGATATGGGTGAACTCGGGGCTGAAGTAGAACTATGCGTCGGGCCTGAGCCTGAGAAGCACATGATTACTTCTTCAACCGCGGCTTTTATTCCCAGGGGATTTCCCCATTTCCCGGCCAATATAGTCAGGATGGAGAAACGCTTTTTATTTATGACTGTCTCCTGCTCAGGCACATACAAGGAGACGCCTGTCAAACTGGAGAATGATCCGCAGGACGTTCAGCCTAAATGGATGTTCTTCGCTAAATACATGGACCGCGTGGTGCAGGCTCCCTTTTTACGCAAAGGCGCCTGGAGTTACGGCCCTACCAATCAGGATGACGGCGGAGGGCATCTGGCAGCCATCAGGGGAAAAGAAATAGACACCATGATAATGTGCGAAAGCCTGAAAAAAGCACCTTACCGCTTCGGTCCCGATCCGGAAAAACCGCACGCACACACTC
The DNA here is from genome assembly GCA_964387005.1 of uncultured Dehalococcoidales bacterium. GTDB lineage: Bacteria > Chloroflexota > Dehalococcoidia > Dehalococcoidales > UBA3254 > CAYLVC01. Next base: position 12,073 of record CAYLVC010000002.1, read on the forward strand.
AACCCGAAATCCTGATTTTCATGGGAGCCGATACCTCTGATCTCAGCGTGCTGGGGGGAGAAGTCGAATTTGCCCTGGGAAAAGAAAAAGAACTGCACACATTCAACGTTCCCACGGCAGTGATAATACCTGCCAAATTTGCCCATTGTCCGGTAACCATAACAAGAGTTGATAAACCCTTTATCTTGTGCGACGTCCGGCCTTTTGGCTCGGGTGCGCCAAACCCGAAAACTCCATAGTGCAAACGTTTTAGAAAAATATGTACCATCGTCCGGATTATGCTGCTTCCCCTGACAAAAGAGGTGGAAGCAGCATTCCTTATTTTCAGTTGCAGCCGGGACATCTTGTTGCTATACTTATTCCGAAATCGGGTTTTATTATCACATATTGTTTTTTACAGGAGGTATTCATGCGACGTCATAGCCTTTTTGCAGCAACTTTTATATTTATAACGGCAATGATAATGACTTTAATCGGGGGCTGTTATGCCACAACCGGAAGTTCAACCAGTACTATGAGCTCAACCAGGCCGGAACCGGAAGTCGTTTCCACCAGCGCCACCACCAGCGGCACGGAGGGCGCCTATTACGCCATTCTGCACATCAAGGTAAAAAATAAAGGGGCTGAAGGCACCGTGCTCGTAGTTGCCAGCGTAACCCAGGATGAAAAAACCGTCCAGAATGAAATGCCCATGTACCTGATGGCCAAAGAAACCGACGAACTGAAGCTGACGTTTCCTTTAATCTGGAAAGGTGGCGAGTGGTCGTTCAAAGTCTGGACTGAAATCCCCTGATCTGTTTGTTTATGAGTCCGCAGGCGAGGAGACAACCAGGGCCTGAATTTCAGACCTAGTCCTCCTCGTCTTCCCTTTCTTCGTTCTCTCTTTTCTCGTTGGCCAAAGAGCGCAGCCGCATGGTCTCTTTCAATATCTTCTTGCGCAGCCGGATGTTGTGCGGTGTAACCTCTACCAGTTCATCCTTGTTGATATAATCAATAGCCTGCTCCAGGCTCATTTTGATCGGAGGAATCAGTTTTATCGCCACGTCCGAGGTAGACGAGCGTATATTGGTCAGTTTCTTGGCTTTGCACACATTGACGGAAAAATCCCGGGGACGGTTGGTCTGCCCTACAATCATTCCTTCATAGACGTGAGCACCGGGATCAATAAAAGGAATGCCTCTTTGCTGAGCATTATTCAGGCCGTAAGTCACGGCTTCACCGGCTTCAGAAGCAACCATAACACTTCCGCTGCGGGTAGAGTTGATTTCACCAGCCCAGGGCTCGAAACCGATGAACATGCTGTTCATCACGCCTTCGCCCCTGGTATTGGTTAAGAAAGCACTGCGAAAGCCAATCAGTCCCTTGGTAGGAATACGGTATTCCATACGGACATTACCCTTGCCGTCATTCATCATATTGGTCATCTGGGCCTGGCGGTTGCTCATTAATTCGGTCATAACGCCGATGAACTCTTCCCTGATATCCAGTGTTAAAGATTCCACGGGCTCCATCAATTCCCCGTTTATTTCCTTGATAATAGCTTCCGGTTTTGAGACCTCAAACTCATAGCCCTCACGCCGCATCGTCTCAATAAGAACGGAAAGGTGCAGCTCTCCCCTGCCTGAAACCAGAAAAGTGTCCGTACTATCCGTATCCTGTACCCTGAGGCTCAGGTTAGTTTCCAGCTCACGGTACAGCCTTTCCCTTATCTGGCGGGTAGTGGAATATTTACCTTCGCGTCCCGAAAAGGGAGAGGTATTGACCCCAAACGTCATTTTCACAGTCGGTTCGGTAACATTGATCCGGGCCATCGCTTCGGGTTTTTCGGGGCTGCACAGGGTATCTCCAATGCTTGTTTTGTCCATGCCCGTAATAGCTATAATATCTCCGGCAGAGGCCTCCTGGACTTCTTCCCGTTTGAGTCCCAGGTGGGTAAATACCTGGCCGACGGTAAAAGGAGTTGTGCTGCCGTCTGCATTCATCACCAGCAGCTGGTCATGCGGCGATACTTTCCCTCTCCAGACACGCCCGATGGCTATCTTGCCTTTATGGCTATCGTAATCCAGATTGGAAACCAGCATCTGAAACGGACCCTCTTCAATAACAGGAGGAGGTATTTCTTTCACTATGGCTTCAAAAAGAGGACTTAAGTCCGTTCCTTTTTGATTTATGTCAAGACTTGCCCAGCCTTCCCGTCCACTGGCAAAAATCACGGGAAAGTCCAGTTGATCGTCGCTTGTTGCCAGTTCGAGAAAAAGGTCCTGGACCATGTTGACAACTTCCAGGGTTCGAGCGCTGGCACGGTCTATTTTATTGATGACCACGATGGGTTTAATCTTCTTTTCAAAGGCTTTTCTCAGAACTACCTTAGTTTGCGGCATCGGACCGTCAACAGCATCGACGAGCAGGAGGCAACCGTCCGCCATATTAATAACACGTTCTACCTCACCGCCGAAATCAGCATGCCCGGGCGTATCGATTATATTGATTTTGATGCCCTTGTAGCTAACGGCTGTGTTTTTGGCCAGGATGGTAATGCCTCTTTCCCTTTCCAGGACATTGAGGTCCATGATACAGTCACCCATTTGCTGGTTTTCACGAAACACTTTACTCTGTCTTAACAGACCATCCACCAGCGTGGTTTTTCCATGATCGACATGGGCGATAATCGCTATATTTCTTAAATCATTACGATAGTTCATCAATGCTTTTTTCCCATTTTTTACACGCAAACACCTTCTCCGTATCTCTTATCCCTTTCAATTCAGGATTATTGACGGCAAAGGTTAAGGTATAACATAGATTATTCAGACCAATACCAGTTTTCCAGCATATAAAGGCCAGGAGCTCAACACTCCTGGCCTAAAATCTTTGATTGTCGGTTTATTATTGTGCAGCCTGATTCTGTCTGATCTGGCTATAACAAGAACTGCAATAGACCGGTCTGCCCTGCCTGGGCTCGAAGGGTACTTCTGTCTCTTTACCGCACTGGGCACAAATGGCAGGATATTTCTGTAAATTGGATCTTGCGCCTCCACCCCTCTCGGATTTCCTGGCCTGACGGCAGGGAAGGCAACGCTTTGGCTCGTTAGTGTAACCTTTCTGGGCAAAGAATTCTTGCTCCGCCGCGGTAAACGTGAATTCGTTCCCACAATCTACGCATTGGATCTGTTTGTCGGTAAAACCCACTGAATGTCCTCCTTTTTCCTCGCGATGGTTAAGATTCGATCATCCGTTTCCTTCTGGTCATAATTATTCCAGAGTTCAACCGGAGACCAGCACCACCGTCATAATTATAGTATTAGTCAACAATTTTGTAAAATGGCCTGGCTCTGTTTCGGCAAAACAACCCGGAACAGATCCAGGACCTTGATCCGCTGGTTCACACAAGTGTGCCGGAAGGATATTCAGGTATTTTTCCTGTTTGTTAGTTTATTGTTAGATTAAGCTTTATTTTGTTACTTGTTTGAGAAGGGCAACCTCTATTCTATATATACTGGCTTCATGGATGACCTTGCATTACCCGGCATTTGCTCTAACAGGATATTCCGCTAATGTGCCGCATTGCACATACAGAATACAGTACCTGTAAAGGAGATTAGCGATGAATACAGGGAAAAAAATATTGCTCGTCAGTCAGAATACTCACTTTATCAATTCCATCGGGCATAACCTGAGCAAAAACAATTACAGGGTCAAAGGCACCAAAGCCACGGATGAAGAATTAATACAGGAAATGAATACCATCATTCCCGACCTGACCATTCTGGACACTCCCCTGATTTCAATGAACGGAATCAGGCAGCTAATTGGCATCAGAGAAGCCCTGGACACACCTATTATGATGTTGAGCACCCAGGATTCAAAAGGAGACACTGTAAGGACCCTCAGCATCGGTTCTTACAGCCAAACTTGCATCCGGCCAATGACTTTTGAACAGCTTGTCGGCCAGGTAAACCAGATACTCAACAGGGTCTGAACAGCAGTTTTACGCCATCAAGACCGGTGATTCAGCAGATAATAATCATAATAAGTGACACAATCAATATAAAACTTCCGCATTTTATCTGCGAGCAGGTGAAAAGATTTACTTCTACAGGGTAATAACAGCCAAACCAACTGCAAGTAATTTCACGGAAAAACCTTCACTTTCTCCTTTTCTGATTCTGATCCACCTTTGCTGTTTAAGGATGTAGGTAAAAAGTGCCAGATCAAGCAGGTGCTCGGTTGATTTTGATATAGGCTATTATCTCTACCTCAATCAGTTGCTAACTTTATTGTTATCAATATCTATCCAATATAATATGAAATCACTAATTTTTACATGAGGTGAGTAATGATGAAAAAGGGTCCACAAACCAAACTCAGGATTAATATTTTTAACATTCGTGGTAAATTGATTGCCGGTTTTTCTCTTATTGTGATTCTTATGCTGGGTATTTTCGGTGTAGGTTATTACGGCCTGGACTACATAGGAAAGGCTTCAGATAAAGTATCTGCCGGAGAGCATGAACAATTGCTCTGGTCGAAGTGGAATTCCAATGTTCTCAGTACAATTGCAGAATATGAATATTATTTTGTAAGTGTTAATGAAGAGTGGCTGGCCGAGGCTGAAAAAAGCTGGGCACTGGCGAATGAACAAAAAGAGGAACTGTCTAACCAAATAAACAGCGCCTCTAACAGCTATTTCACCTCCGTATCTGAGAAAGTGGCGGAAGTCAAAGTGAACCTCGACCTTCTGGTTAACGACTATAGAAGCGGTTATAGCAGCGAATTTTCCACTGCGGTTAACATACAGCGCATCGGTGAAACCGTAAACGACATGAAAGCGTATATCAATGAGGCGATGGTCGAAGCTGAGACCAATGCCCGTAACCTGGAGGATGCCAGGAACAGACAGCAGCAAGGCTTCACGCTGATTATGATCATGATAGCCGCTATTGCTGTGTTGATTGCCGTCTGTGTAACCGTATTGCTCCCCAGATCTATCTCTAAAGGAATCAACTCCATCAGCCGGGCTCTCCAGAAGATGTCCGGCGGCGATCTTACCGAGAAAGTGAATATCAAGTCCAGCGATGAAATTGGTAATATGTCCGTCTCCTATAATAATGTACAGACCTATCTTAACGGCCTGGTATCACAACTCAAGGACAATGCCAGAGACCTGACCTCAGCCAGCGAACAACTGGCCATCGCCGCCAAACAGTCCTCTGACTCCACTCAGCAGGTCGCCTCCTCCAGCCAGCAAATGGCCAGGGGCGCACAGGAACAGTCCGTCAACGCCCAGGAAACCACCCAGTCCATCCAGCAGCTGGCGGATACCATTTCCCAGCTCTCTCAGGGCGCCAGGGAACAGTCCGAAAGCGTCCGTAAGGCTGTCTCTTCCATCTCCTCCGTTTCCGATACCATCTCCCAGATGACGGCCAACACCTCCCAGGCCGCACAGGGCGCCAAACAGGCCGCCATCTCCGCCAAAAACGGCGCCGAAAAGTCCAAACTTACCCTCTCAGGCATGGAGAAAATCAAGTCGGCTTCCTCTGAAACCGCCAGAAAAATCGATGAACTCGGCTCACGCTCTTCCGAAATCGGCAAGATCGTCGCCGTCATCGATGATATCGCCGCCCAGACCAACCTCCTCGCCCTTAACGCCGCTATCGAGGCCGCCAGGGCAGGTGACCAGGGCCGCGGCTTCGCCGTCGTCTCTGACGAGGTCAGAAAACTGGCCGAACGTACTTCCTCCGCTACCAAGGAAATCGCCGACCTCATCTCTTCCGTCCAGAAGGGCGTCAACGAGGCTACCCAGTTCATGGCCGGCGGCTCTAAAGCCGTCTCCGAAGGCTACGACCTGGCCGTCCAGGCCGGTCAGTCCCTCGATGAAATCCTGAAAACCGCCTCAGAGGTCGATAAGCAAATAGAACTCGTCTCTTCCAAAGCCCAGCAAATCAACAACTCCACCCTCGACCTGGTTAAAATTATCGACTCCGTCGGCAGCATCACCGAACAAAACTCGTCCTCTACCGAACTTATGTCTTCAGCCGCTCTCCAGGTCAGCAAGTCCGTCGAGACCGTCGCCGGCATCGCCGAGGAAAACTCCGCCGCCACCGAAGAGGTCTCCGCTTCCGCCCAGGAAATGAGCGCCCAGGTACAGGAAATCGTCGCTTCTTCCCAGGTACTTAGAGAAATGGCCGCTTCACTCGAACAGTCCGTCTCCATGTTCAAGGTCTCTCAGTCTGAGGAATCCCAGGCGACCAGTGTCAAGCAGGTGTAATAACAGCCTTGAAAGGCAAGGAGTAAATATAGTGGCAGAAAAAATAGCAGTAGAAGAAAAACAACTGGTCGTCTTCCATCTGGGTGAAGAAATCTATGCCGTGGATATCACCATGGTAAGGGAAATCATACAACTCCAACCCATCACCCGGGTACCTGGAACACCACCCTCAGTAGAGGGCGTGATTAACCTGAGAGGCTCAATTATCCCCATCGTAGACCTGCGAAAACGTTTTCAAGTGGCTAACACCGAGCGCTCTAAAGACACTCGCATCGTGGTCGTAAGCTGCAAAGGGCGGGATGCAGGCCTGCGGGACACAGGCATACAGGATGTAGGCCTACAGGATGTAGGCATAATTGTAGATTCTGTCGCCCAGGTCTTGCGTATCCCTGTAGACTCCATAGAAGTTGCTTCCAGCGTCTTCAGCGGGGAACATCTCGAACACCTGATCGGTATTGTTAAACTGAGCAACCGGCTGGTCATTCTGCTTGATATGGACCGTGTGCTTTCCAGCCAGGAGATAACCGCTATCAGTTCTCTGGAATTGAACAAGGGCAAGATGAACAAGAAAACCCGGCCAGTGCAGGCAGTGCCAGCCTGATTATTTCAGGACAGGGTCCCGGTTTTTCTCAGAGGTAATCCCCGGAATTCTGTGTTTAACTGAAATCAATGCTGAAGCTAAATATATGTGAGGTAAAAAATACATGAAAATCAGTTTAAGAAAGCGGACTAAAAACACCAGCCCAAAATCCAGAACTAAAACCAAAATGAGCATCAGAACCCAGTTGATAATGGCCTTTTCACTAATGCTGGTCCTGATCATGGGAATATTCGGTGTTGGCTACTTTGGACTTCAGTATATGGAAAAAGAGTCCGAAAAAGTGTCCCAGGGGGAACATGAGCAGTTCCTCTGGGCGGACTGGTATGCGGCAGCCACCGGTACCATCGCCAACTACGAACATTATTTTCTAACACAGGACACGGAATTCCTGGATGAAGCCAAAAGGAAAGCTGAATCCGCTTTGACTATTGAAAACCAGATCCTTAACGAGGCGGATAAAGAAACTGCAAGCACAATCGTTCTGGTTTCCTCTCAATTTCAGAGCATACTGAATAAACTGAACACGCTTGCTGAAAAATACCTCTCCGGTGAAGTATTTGATTCTCTTTATGTAAGCATATCAATATCGGATGTAGGCAATACTATTTCCAACATTATGGAGCTTATAGATGGCGGTAAAGAAAAAGCAGCGGCCGCTACGGTGGCACTAAAAGAAGCCAAGCAGGTACAGCTTCAACGTTTTACACTTATCATGGTATTGATCGCCGGCGTTGCTGTCCTGATCGCGTTGATCACGGCTGTTTCCCTTCCCCGTACCATTTCAAAGGGTATTAATGCAGTCAGCCGTATATTGCAAAAAATGGCCAAAGGTGATCTGACGGAAAAAGCGGGTAAATCAGGCAACAGGGAGCTAGAGGTAATTGCCGGATCATGCAATGAGTTGCAGACCTACCTTAACGGCCTGGTATCCCAACTCAAGGACAATGCCAGAGACCTGACCTCAGCCAGCGAACAACTGGCCATCGCCGCCAAACAGTCCTCTGACTCCACTCAGCAGGTCGCCTCCTCCAGCCAGCAAATGGCCAGGGGCGCACAGGAACAGTCCGTCAACGCCCAGGAAACCACCCAGTCCATCCAGCAGCTGGCGGATACCATTTCCCAGCTCTCTCAGGGCGCCAGGGAACAGTCCGAAAGCGTCCGTAAGGCTGTCTCTTCCATCTCCTCCGTTTCCGATACCATCTCCCAGATGACGGCCAACACCTCCCAGGCCGCACAGGGCGCCAAACAGGCCGCCATCTCCGCCAAAAACGGCGCCGAAAAGTCCAAACTTACCCTCTCAGGCATGGAGAAAATCAAGTCGGCTTCCTCTGAAACCGCCAGAAAAATCGATGAACTCGGCTCACGCTCTTCCGAAATCGGCAAGATCGTCGCCGTCATCGATGATATCGCCGCCCAGACCAACCTCCTCGCCCTTAACGCCGCTATCGAGGCCGCCAGGGCAGGTGACCAGGGCCGCGGCTTCGCCGTCGTCTCTGACGAGGTCAGAAAACTGGCCGAACGTACTTCCTCCGCTACCAAGGAAATCGCCGACCTCATCTCTTCCGTCCAGAAGGGCGTCAACGAGGCTACCCAGTTCATGGCCGGCGGCTCTAAAGCCGTCTCCGAAGGCTACGACCTGGCCGTCCAGGCCGGTCAGTCCCTCGATGAAATCCTGAAAACCGCCTCAGAGGTCGATAAGCAAATAGAACTCGTCTCTTCCAAAGCCCAGCAAATCAACAACTCCACCCTCGACCTGGTTAAAATTATCGACTCCGTCGGCAGCATCACCGAACAAAACTCGTCCTCTACCGAACTTATGTCTTCAGCCGCTCTCCAGGTCAGCAAGTCCGTCGAGACCGTCGCCGGCATCGCCGAGGAAAACTCCGCCGCCACCGAAGAGGTCTCCGCTTCCGCCCAGGAAATGAGCGCCCAGGTACAGGAAATCGTCGCTTCTTCCCAGGTACTTAGAGAAATGGCCGCTTCACTCGAACAGTCCGTCTCCATGTTCAAGGTCTCTCAGTCTGAGGAATCCCAGGCGGCTGAAGCAGCGCCTGAAGCAGCAACTGATGAAAAGGCCGAAACGCCTTCCGCGACATCTCCGACGGCGGCCTAAACCGCTTTCGTTCTAACCTTATATTTAGCAGAATCCCCCTTATGCTCAGGCATAAGGGGGATTCTCATATTGTGTTTCCGTTAACGGGGGGTTTCGGGGGTAATCTATGCTATGGAAAAACACAGGAAACCGTTTTTCTTACTTAGCTAACCACTGAATACGCATGTCACGATCAGCCTTGATCTGGTTGGAAATTCAGGATCGCCGGTTACCAGAATAGTGGTTTTATTTGTGACAGAGCAGTGGCAAAGAAACAGCCATCACACGTATGAATTAAGGTGCCTGCTTGCCTGACTGGTGACTATTCCGGGGCGGTATTGTCATCCAGGGGAATAGTAAAACTGAACACGGCGCCCTGGCCGGGCTTGCTTTCCACCCAGATTTTTCCCCCGTGTGATTCCACGATTCCCCGGCAGATGCACAGTCCCAGGCCCGAACCTTTTCTGCGACCGTTTTTACTCCTGAGTTGATTGAAGCGGTCGAATACCATGGGCTGGTATTCTTCAGGTATGCCTATGCCGTTGTCCTTGACCCGCGAAATGATTTCATTATTATGTAATTCCATTTCGATTCTGATTTCGCTGGCTTCAGGCGAATATTTCACCGCATTTTCCACCAGATTGGTAAATACCTCCCCGATGCGGTGACCGTCCACCGCTACCGGGGGCAGGTTTTCAGGTATGACTATTCTGAGATTATGCTTGATGGCTATGCTGAAAAGGCGGTCCCTGATGCCATCGATGATTTCCTTGATTTCGTATGGCTCCTTGTTGGCCTTGAATACCCCGGCTTCGATACGGGACATGAGCAGCAGATCGTCTATCATGTGGCTCAACCGGTCCGCCTCGCTGTCAATGGTGCGGATAAAACTCAGCCTGGTTTCATCATCAAAGCTGATGTCCGGCTGAAGCAGGCTGCTGGCAAAGCCCTTTATCGCCGCCAGGGGAGTGCGCAGTTCATGCGACACATTGGCCAGCAATTCCGTTCTCAGTGAATCTAGCTCCCGCAGCGCCCGGGCGCTGGAGGCCTCTTCAAACAGGCGCGAGTTGGTGATCGCTATGGCTATTTCTCTACTTGTGGCTTTAAACAGGTTCACTTCCATTGGCGAAAAAACACGCTCAGTACGGGTGGTGACAGCCATTATTCCCTCTGCCTGCTTGGTCGTGGCCGTCGGGACAAGCAGTATAGAAACAAATCCGTTCTCAGCCAGACAGGCCATCAGGGGATCACCTGCCGGACTGATCCTCTTGAAATAAACCGGTTCATTGGTGTCAAGCATCGAGTTGATGGCACTCCGGGTAAGGTCCAAACTGCCCAGTTTTTTGATGTAATCATCATCAAAACCCTGGCAGCCCTTCAACATCAGAACATCGGACTGCTGGAAAAACAGGTACCCGGCGTCTATTCTTAACGACTGGGCCATAATATCCAGTGCGGAGTCCACGATTTGATCCGGATTCAGCGAACATGAAATCGACTGGCTGACTGACAGCAGGATATTCAGGTCCCGGTTGCGCTGCTCCAGTTCCCGCAGTAAACGGCGGTTTTCCTGCTGGAGGTTCTTTTTCTCCAGGCCACGCCGGATAACATCCAGCAAACGTTCCGGATGCAGCGGTTTCTCCAGATAGGCAAAGGCTCCCAGGTTAAGCGACTGTACCGAGTTCTCAATGGAAGAATACCCGGTGGAAATAATGGATATAATCTCCGGCTGGACCCGGTTGATAGAGGTCAATAACTCTATGCCGCTCATGTCCGGCAGCAGAATATCCAGGATAACCAGGCTAAAAACGGACTCATTCAGCTTACGCAGTGCTTCCCTGCCGTTTTCAGCCACATCCACGCTGTATCCCTTGGATTTCAGGATTGCCTGGGCTACTTTCAGAAACGCTTCATCGTCATCTACCAGCAATATTCTTTCTATATTTCTCAGACAGATATCTGTTTTATCGCCAGCCATGTCAACCTTCCTTAATCTATACGGCCTGATTCACCAGATCTTTCAGCTCGGAAACATCAAAGGGCTTGTACAGGCACTTAAGTACCCCTTTTCCGGTAGCTTCTTCAATGATTTCCTTAACTTCGTCCCTGTACCCGGTCATCATAACGATGATGATGGCGGGATTGATTTCCTTGAGTTTGATGGAGGCAGTCAGACCATCCATGACGGACATCTTGACATCGACAAAGGCTACGTCAATGTTCCGCTCCCTGGCGATTCTGACAGCGTCCTCTCCATTAATAGCTGTCACTACTCTATACTTCTGGAGTTCCAGCAGCCGGGCCAGGCTGAATCTGAAATCGTCATCATCATCCACCACCATCACGCAAGGGTCCCTGGTCACTTCCCCGATCAGTTCCATCAGTCTGGCAATATTGACAGGCTTGTACAAAGCCCCATACGCCCCTTCATCCATTACCTTTTGCAACTGGTCTTCCTCACAGTAAGCCGTCATCAGAATGACCTTTACCCCGGGATTGATTTCATGCATTTTGTGCAATGCATCGATGCCGTTCAAGCGGGGCATGATGACATCCATCAATACGACATCGAAGCGATTGACGCCGAACTTTTCAAGGGCCTGGAGCCCATCTTCAGCCGTATCAACAATATATCCTTTCCTTTTTAGTATCAAAGCAAATGTATTTAACAGGTCCTTGTTGTCATCTACTACCAGAATTTTTGCTTGCCGCTGCATATTCAACAGCCTCCTTTTTATTTAAGGGTAGTTTTAATGTAAAGGTTGTGCCTGCGCCAACCAAACTCTCTACTTCCAGTTCTCCGCTATTTTGTTCGACCATGCGTTTGCTGATTGCCAGACCCAGGCCGATGCCTTTGGGTTTGGTCGAGAACAAGGGTTCAAAGATTTTATGCAGGTTTTCCGCGGGAATCCCACAGCCGCTGTCTTTGAATTTCACCCAGGCATAGTCTTCATCTGTGCCGGTGCTGATTCTCAATTCACCGCCGCTGTTCATAGCCTGCACCGCATTATTAATAATATTGGTAAAGGCTCTTCCCACCTGCTCGCCGTCTACGAAAATCTGGGGCGTCTCTTCCGCCAGATCATAGACCATCTGTACTTTCTCTGGAATAGAGGCCCAGGACACCCTTTCCCTGACCATATTGTTAATGCTGACGACGGTACGGGCAGGCGCCTTCACCCTGGTAAAATCCAGCAGGTCGCTGACGATTTTATTGGATATATCCACCTGCAAATCAAGCAGCTTCAGTGTATCCATAACATCCGCGGAGACATTGCCTTCCAGGCTCATATTTATCAGGTAGACGCAATTTCGTATCACATTCAGCGGGTTGCGCAGCTCATGTCCGACGCCCGAAGCCAGTTCACCGGCAGCCGCCAGTCTTTCTGAACGAACCAGTTTTTCCTGGGCCTGCTCCAGTTCGCGCGTCCTGCTCTCCACCATTTCTTCCAGCTGTTCGTAGTACAGCTTGAGAGATTGCTCCAGCTCGATGCTGTGTACGGCGCCGCCGATCCTTTCCGCCAGGGTCTTGAAAAACCGGTCCGCTGTGTTGTCCCAGGAGTATAAGATGGAATAGGCGACCTCCAGGGTGCCAACGGCTTCCCCTGCCACCAGGATATCTTCTTTTACACGGCGTTTCGGCGCATTTTCGCTCAGGCTGGAATAAGTCTGGTTTCTGAGGCTGATGCCTGCTTCTATTTCTCCCTGCCCGTTGAAATCCTGCGGAATAATTCCCGCCACAGCTTTCAGGAATTTTTCAACACCCTGATTGATTTCTGCGGCCTTGCCGATATCATACAGGCACTTGAGCTCATTCATGCTCCTCCGGCGCTGCTCGTCTCCCCTTTGCAGCATGGCCACCACGGCGCCGACTGCGCTCAATATCAATACAAAGGCTGTAGGACGGAAAAAAGCTTCCGGCTGGCTGGACAAGAATACCGAATAAGGCATGAAAACAACCATTGCCAGCAAAGCTGTAACTACTGCCTTGATGACACCTGCTGAATATGCCGCATAAACTACGGGTATAAAAAATATCAGGGCAAAGAAATCCAGCCCGTAGAAATCATGCAGCTGGTTGAGTGTGTTCTGCGCGCCGGCGGCTCCGGCCAGGCCGATCAGGAACGGTAAATAATACAGTACCGAACAGGCTGCAAACAGCACGGCAATACGCAGCAGGTAACGTTCACTTTTGGTTTTGATCTTACGCTTTAAAATACCCATTCGCCCCCCTCCGGGTAAACAACCTATTTTTTCTCAGGCCACCAGCCATACCAGCGTTCGCGTCCGCATTTGGTACATTTGTACATAACGGCTACATGTCCGTGATCGCTGCATTTTTCACAGGTAAAAGTATTCTTAACACCATAGCCGGGTGTGCCTTTCAAATTGACAGATATTTTCCTGACGGCCTCGCTTAATTCCTGCACCCTTTGAGTTGTTGCAGGTGATTCACCCCGGGCAGACCTGCTTCCCAGTTCAGCAACCTTTTTCTCCAGCATTTCAAGACGCTTCATAACTGCTCCCATTTGTGCCAGCTGCTTGCTTAAGTCGGCAATTCTGGCATTCATGGCATTAATTTCAGCCGGGGCATCTGCCCTGGACTGGACAGGCCTGGAAACCGGGTTGACCCCTGATTGGGCCGGTTTGACAGAACCAACCGGCATTCCACTTCCCGGCTGTGCCGCCTTAGAGGCCGTAACAGGCGCACCAGCAGGTGTTTGAGCCCTTGAGACAGGCACGGCAGTTTTAGGACTTACTCCGGCAGACACAGGTTTAGCCGCCGCCTGAGGGGCGGGAGCAACCGGTTGAACTGGCTCGCTTCGCGTCAGCGAAGAAACCAGAGCATCTACATCAGCCTGCGAAAGTAATTGGTCTGCCATTGGTCTCTCCTCTTTTCAAGGACTTGAAATTCTCCACTAGTAATCAAGTATCTGGGCAATTGTCAGGTTCTGGTTGGCCGGCATGCTCAGATCAAGATCATAAGGTTTTGGTACTTCCACATTATCTCTGCCATAGCAGACCCGCACCTTGGTCCTGCCGATATAACCCAGGTTCGAATCGGTCACAATACCAATCTCGCCTGTATTCAGCTTTACCGACACCCCCTTGGGATAAAACGGTACACTCTTCAGGAAGCAGCGTACAAAACCAGGATCGAACAGCTCTCCGCTGTAAGCGGAAATGTATTCGGCTGCTTCCGGCGGTGTATACGCCTGCTGGTTGCGGTGAGTGGAAATCAGAGAGTGATACGCACAGCCGATTGCCAGTATCCGGGCGAAGGCACAGATTTTTTCACCCTTCAGTTTCTGGGGATATCCGCTCCCGTCCCACATCTCATGGTGGTGCGCCACCGCTTCAAGCACTTTCGGGTTTATGTCCCGCTGGTTGCGCAGGATCTTGAAACCTGTCTCGACGTGCTTGCGAAATTCAGGCGACTCATTCTGGGCATCCGGGTCCAGGTTGGTCAATATCCCCTGGGGTACCCCGATGTAGCCGATGTCCTGAAGCAGAGCCGCCATCCCGAGATTGGTCAAATCAGTCCGGTTGAAACCGGCTTCTCTGCCCAGAAGTATCGACAAGCCAGCTACTTTTACTGGATGGATGTAGTCATAATTTCCCGGTGATAAACAACCTTCAACATTGATTTCTCCCATGAAAACCGAGTAAAAATCCTGGATGATTTCTTTAATGATCCTGTCCACTGAGGGGATATCAAGCTTAACCAGGTCCAGCAGTTTTCCCCTGTTGGAATCCATCAGCCGGTGCAGCAGCCTGACGGCATGTGCCTCTGTCTCTTCGGAAATCAGCGGAACAATAATGACATCGTCTACCCGTTCATCCTGGATTATCATGTCCTTTACTTCAAGCCGTCTCAGTACCGGAAGATGAATAGAATCCAGTACCGTACCAGAATCCAGTATCAGCGTGCCGGAGCCATCATAAATAGCCCTGGCCAAAATCATTCCTATTTGAGCGTTATCAACGCCTACTCTTCTCATCTTTTTGCTCCGCTAAATTCACTCACCGGCTGGGTTTTTCCCGCATTGATGGCTGTTTTTCGGTAGAAGGCCGGATTAATCATGGTAAATCCCTGTTCTGCCGGTCTCAATACCACTTCACTGCCCCCCAGGAACAACACCCCCCCGGTCTTGAGAGAATTGTGAAATTTTTTGTACAGGTTGTCTCTGACAATTTCAGAAAAATATATGATTACATTTCGGCATACGATCAGGTCAAAGTTTATTTCAAAGGGATCGCTTAAAAGGTTATGACGCTGGAATGTTATTCTTTTCTTGATCTCATCTTTTATCCAGTAACCTGACTCGTTTTGGGTGAAGTATTTGTCAAGGTATTTCCTGTCAACATTCCTGATCTCATAAGGCAGATAAGGACCCCCGTTTCTAGCCTGTGTTAAAGCACTCTGGTCAATGTCCGTGGCAAGTATCCTGTGAGAACCCGGGCTGATCTGGTCCAGTATCATGGCCAGCGAGTAAGGTTCCTGGCCGCAGGAACAGGCGGCGCTCCAGATACTCAATCTTCTATTTGCTGCCAGAAGCTGCGGAAATATCGTTTTCTGCAATATTTCGAACCGTGTCGAATCACGGAAAAATTCGGATACATTAATAGCCATGTAGTCCAGTAATTCTCTTTGTTTATCCTGGTTCTTTTCCAGCATGCTGCAAAAGGCGCCCGCAGTCGCATAATTGTGCTTGACCAGGTAGGCTTCCAGCCGCCGCCGCATTTGCTGGCTTTTATAACAATTGATATCTATATCGGTCAATTTATAGATTTTACTTTTCAGGAATTCGTAATCCTGGTCGTTCATAATTAACTCCTCAGACTCTGACTTTCAGAGCTTCGACAATACCTTTGGCTATCCCGGGCAGCGGGATTACTTTATCCGCATAACCGGACTCCTGCACGCTTCTGGGCATTCCCCAGACCACACAGGTTGATTCATCTTCCACAATCACCCTGCCGCGGTTTAGTTTAATAAACTGGCATCCAAGAGTACCGTCGCAGCCCATTCCTGTCAAAACCACCCCAAGCATATCTTTCCCAAACAGAGGAGCTGCCGATTGCATGGTAATATTTACTGAGGGACGCACACCGCAGACCGCAGGTCCCTGATTTAAGGACATGACCCCACCCTTTTCTACAGTCATGTGGTACCCACCCCTGGCTACCAGGGCTACGCCATCATGCAGCAAATCACCCTGTTCTACTTCTTTAACAATGATATTGGACAGGCTGTTCAGCCTGTTAGCCAGTGCGTTGGTGAAACCGGGCGGCATGTGCTGGATTATCAGTATTGCCGCGGGAATATCCCCCGGAAGATAAGGTACCACCTGGTACAG
>CAYLVC010000002.1:28494-31780 GCA_964387005.1 uncultured Dehalococcoidales bacterium
ACATCACTGCCGACACTGGTCAAACTGCTGAGCATTACCACAGGCACAGGACACTCCTCCATTATTCTTTCCAGAGTGGCCAGCCCGTCCATATGCGGCATTTCCACATCCATGGTAACAACATCCGGTTTGAGACGGGTGATTTTTTCTATCGCTTCCACGCCGTCACGAGCTATATCGATTACCGAAATCCCGCCTGCGGTTTGCAGTTCGCGCGATATCGCTAATCTGGCAAAAGCCGAATCATCCACTACAACGACTCTAACTACATCTGGCATTTAAAGGCCTTCCAATTAGTTTTTGCTCCGGGATCAGGCTGTGATCTTCTTCACCGCAGCCAGTACTCTATCCGCATTAAAAGGTTTTACCACAAAATCTTTGGCGCCGGATTTGAGGGCTTCGATTACCAGTGACTGCTGGCCCATCGCAGTAACCATGGCAACCTTGACCTGTGCATCCAGTTCAACCAGCCTCTTCAGGGTGGCAATGCCGTCCATGTCCGGCATGGTGATATCCATCAAAACACCGTCGGGCTTGCATTCCAGGTATTTCTTCACCGCCTCTACCCCGTTGGCGGCCTCCAATACCTCATATCCGTTCTCCTGAAGCAGTTTTGAACAACGCATCCGCATGAAAGCTGCATCATCGACTACCATTATTTTCGCCATTTAATTCTCCTTTACCAAATGTTTATAATTCGATCATCCGGCCATTAACGGCCTTGACTGTAACTTTTCCGCTGTCCAGGTAAAAGTTGACCGTTCGACCAAACCCACCCCCTACATCCGATCCGCAGATTGGGATATTCTCCCGGTCCAGGGTGACTTTTATTTCTGCAATATTCTTTTGTCCGATATCCAGCTGGCTGCACTGCCCGGGGATGTTCAGCATCCTGGCCCCGCCGGCAATCTTGACTATCAGGTTCTGTTTCAGCGAACCCTGTTTGATCATCCGGTTGATCAGCAAAGGAGCTCCCGTATTGATGTATTTTGAAGGCGATCCGCTTATATCGCTCTTGCTCCGGCAACTGGGCAGAAGCATATGCGCCATCCCCCCCATTTTGTTTACCGGATCGTACACGCACAGTGATATGCACGAACCCAGACCGTTGCATACCAGTACCAGAGAAGTATCTTTTGTAACCGACATCTCTCCCAGGCCAACATAAATCGACCGTTGATTTGCTACTATCATCTTCTTTCCTTGTCTTTGTTATTTTGCGTTGTTGCCGAACGAAAAAGAGGGCAACACCAGAAAACGGCCTTCCACCTCTTTTAAGGTTGAGCTGAAAAGTAGTTTGATGACAAAGATTGATTCATTTTCATCAAAGGCCTCTGCCAGCACCGAACCGATTACCGCTCCGGCCATGTCTTCCACTACCGCGGGAGGAGAAGGCATCAGTCGCAGACCGACGCAGTCCGCTACGCCGTTCAGGAAGAAAGTGCCAACAATATTGCCCATTTCTCCCAGGACCGAACGCTCCATTTCTCCCAGACTGCTGGTTGACCCCTGGTCTGAACCCATTGCCATGTCCACCATGTCGTAGGCCGTTTGCGGATCGAAAGCCAGCAGGATTTGACCGCTGGTATTGCCCGAAAAGAGAAGATATATGCCAATTACCTTCTCATCCGCTTTGCCGATCAGGTTGGTGGCATTGCGCATAGAGACTTCTTCGATGTTCAGCGCTGTAACCGTAAAATCCTTGTTTACCATCTGAGAAAGGCCGGATACCGCCGTAGTGCTGCCAACCTTGGCCAATTTGGTCCAATTAGCCAGACTAAAGCTTACCTGTGTGTTTTGCATTGCCAATATTTACCTCCTATCAGTACTATTGACTTTTATTGACTATCTTTTACTAATGTTGCCGTATCCAGAATCAGCGCCACCTGGCCATCTCCCATAATGGTCGCTCCTGATATGCCGGGCAGGCTGCCGATGTATTTACCCAGCGGCTTGACTACGCTTTCCTGCGGCTCCAGCACCGCATCCACGATCAGGCCGGAAAGCTGGTCGCCGACTTTAATGACCACCACATTTATTTCATCGGAATCAGTGGATTGCACCGATTCTTGTTCGAATCTATGGCTCAATCTGATCAGTGAAATGACATTTTCCCTTAATCGAATGACTTCTTTACCCATTACACTCTGTACCTGGTCCGCTTTCATGCGCAAAATTTCTACAATAACCGATATGGGCAGCACGTAGATCAGACCGCCGGATGAAACCAGTATTCCGTCTATCGTGGCCAGAGTTAAGGGCAATCTCATTTTTATGGTTGTTCCCTGCCCCAGTTTGCTTTCCACCGAGACCGATCCGCCCACGTTTGAGATATTGGTCTTCACCACATCCATCCCTACCCCGCGTCCGGAGATGTCCGAGACCCTGTCCGTGGTGGATACCCCGTTCATGAATATCAAATTCTGGGCTTCGGCACTGGATAATCTGGCCGCTGCTTCCGCAGAAAGGAAACCCTTCCTGACGGATGCCTGCCTGACTTTCTCCACATCGATGCCCCCGCCATCATCGCTGATGCAGACCACAATCTGGCTCTGCTCATGGTAGGCGGACAGGTGAATGGTGCCCTTTTCCGGTTTACCGGCTGCCAGGCGCTTTTCAGGGAGTTCGATGCCGTGATCAACCGAGTTTCTCAGTATATGCAGCAGCGGGTCCCTGATCTGCTCGATAATGGAGCGGTCCAGTTCTGTTTCCTGACCTTCAATGATGAAATCGATTTTCTTGTTGGCCTTTTGCGCCAGGTCTCTGACCAGCCGGGGAAAGCCATTGAGTATCGTACCGATGTGCAGCATCCTGGCTCTCAGTATGTTTTCCTGCAAATCGGAGACCAGTTTTACCATGTGCACCGAGGTCTCCCCCAGAGTCTCAACAACCTCATCGCCTTCATACTTGATTTCCAGCTTGCGGCTGATCTGCCTGATGCGGTTGCGGTCGATTACCATTTCTCCGACCAGGTTGATCAGGTTGTCCAGGAGCTTGACATCGACTCTGACCGTTTCAGCGGACTGAGACGACTTTTTAGCCGCTGCTGCCGGGGGTTCTCCCCCGGCCGGCTGAGCGGTCTTCTGTGCGGCAGCCGCCGGTTGGTTTGTTTTTACCTCTGTATCAGGCCTGGCTGCGGGGTTTTTCATAGCATCAATCGTAACTGCGGTAACCTCAGGTACTGAATTCACGGCATTTTTCAAGGCCGCTGCGTCTGCCGAACACACCAGGATCAATTCCAGTTCAGACCCGACTTTCCCGCTTTCTATGTCCTCTCTGGAAGGCT
>CAYLVC010000003.1:0-24349 GCA_964387005.1 uncultured Dehalococcoidales bacterium
TAAAACAACTTTTCACTGATATTGGCTGGAATGAAGCTGACCTCAGAAGGCTCAAACTGATAAAGTAAGGCTTCCGGTTTCACATAGCAATTCAGCGTTTTGCTGTACGCCCATCCGGCTAAATCCTCCGGTTTTTCCCTGGAAAAGATCACTTCAGGAGAAGGGTACCGTAATTCTCCAAGATCCGGTTGCGTTTCCGGTTTGGACTTTTCCAGGAAACCTTTACGGACACCCAGGGCGTAATATGAGTCCCTGTCCCGACTATTCATCCACTCCAGGTAACTCTAAATATGATGCTCAAAAAGCAATATCTGACAAAATCGACCAAAGGGGATTCGAACTAATATTTGAAGCTGAATTTTAGTCGGTGAAAAGAATCTTACTAAATTTTGTGGCTAATGTTATAGTTGGTGGAGCCGGGGTATCAATTAGGTAGTACTGTAACCTTTAAAAGCAGTTTCAAACTATTTTTCGGATAAACAAACTTACTAATTGATTTGTAATACCCGATCGTGGATAACGTAGCTCAGCGGTTGGTCCATTCCATAAGGTAATGAGTTTCTGTTTTGCCTGTTACGATTAACCCAAGTCGCTCGTAAAGACCGTATGCAAGATTTTTATGGAGAACATGGAGACGAACGGGAAGATTTAGATATTTTGCTTAACCCAGCTGTTGTTCTAATCTACCTTACTTAGTTCCCCGACCGTTTCAAGTCGAGGGATGGAGTTTTCCCCGTATCTTTTTATTCCAATTTTAGCTGGTTCAACTTTAGAGTGAGGGGCAATATTCAGAAAATATTACTCTAAACAGTTGAAGATGGTGCTGCTAAAACAAATCTGCCTTTCAGTATGTATTATCAGGCAGATTTAATCCGATATGCTCGTACCGCAGTGTCATGTAGCAATGCTGCCCGTTCCGACGGGGAAAAGTCCTGGCAAATGCGTTTAAAGGCATTCCAGATGACAATATAAGAATAGAAGGCTTTGTCCACTGGGAAATCGCTTTCGAACATACAGCGTTCTACTCCGAACTGTTCTATACACCACAGGAAATAGGGTGACATTGCTTTTGCCAGTTCGATCGACCCGGGAGGCCTGGTCTGTTGATGCCAGCTAAATCCGCAATGGGGCAGGCCCAGTCCTCCCAGCTTGATGAAAGCATTAGGACAGGCAGCCAGTGCGGATATTCCGCGCTTCCATTCGTCAATTACTTCCTGGCGTTTCCCGGCATATGGACCAATATGGACCGGTGCGCCGGTATGGGCCAGGATGATTGGAACTGCCGGAAAAGCGCGCGCCAGGTCTGCCAGTTCGGATAATTGATGAAAATAGACTCCGGCATCGTAGCTCAAAGCGTATTTTTTTAAGAAGGAGAACCCCTCGCGAAACCTTGAGTCCAGCAGCAGGCCCCTGGGGGATTTCCGGCGGGAGGAAATACCTGGTTCAGGGTCCCAGTAGGAAGAATGACGTATCCCGCGGAAATAACCTTTTCCTGCTTTGATGTGGGCTTCAAGCACCGGTTCTACTGCTTTCCCCAGTGTGAGGTCGGCAAAACCTACAATACCGGCGGCAATGAGGGTCCGGCCGTATTTGTCCGATGTACTTCCGGCAGCAATAGTCTGCACATATTCTGTTTCGCCCACCGCTCTCATTTCCTCCGGGCCTTCTTCCCGATAAGCCGACATGCATTCAATATACACCGTACTGACAATGCGATGGCCATCCTTAATATCTTGCCTGAAATCTCCCAGCGAATACTGGCTATCGGGATTAGTAAAAAGGTGATGGTGAGAGTCGCAGATGGGCAAATCAGGGTCCAAAGGATTCTCCAGGGTTAACTTCAGCCATTCATTATTCCAGGTTGTCATATTACGTCCTCCAATTTCGCTGGGGAGTCCAATTAAATTAGACCCAGTTGCTTAAGCCTGCTGCGTCCTTTCCCGCCAGACGGCCCGAAGCTAACATCTCCCCGGCGTTCAGGCCTCCCAGGGCATAAATATTTCCGCAGATTGATCCCATTTCTCCGGCGGTATAGAGCCTGGGTATAATCTGCTTATAGGGGTCAAGGACTTGTCCGTAAGCATTTCTCCGAGGTCCTCCGCAGGTATTGATCCCTCCCGGATAGAGAGCGCAGGCATAAAAAGGTGGGGTTACCAGGGGTTCCAGGCGTTCTGCAGGACGGTTAAACTCCGGATCAATCTTTTGTTCGCAGTACCGGTTATAGTTACTCACAGTTGTTACCAGGGCTTGCGGGTCCATTCTGCCCCCGATGGTCTTGCCCAGTTCCTCAATTGAACCAGCTTTCTTAATCCACCCTTTATCAATTTCCTCCTGATTATCCCGGCTCCAGCCTTCGGGACATCCTCCCATTTCAGCGGAATAGGTCTGAAGACCGCGCCTGCCATGAGAGTCAGAATAGGAAACGCCGGCGACGGCTCTTTGTTTCCTTATGGTTTCATCAAAGATCAAATAGGTGGGAATTGAGGTATATCCAGGTTCATCCAGGTTAAAATCCAAATTTTTCAACCACCAATTATGGGTAAACTTAATGCCTTCATTGGTATACCTTTTACCATATTTGTTAACCCAGATACCGTGGTAAAAATGCAGTAGCCAGGCGGCTTTGTATTCAGGGACCCACACATTGAGATATCCTACCATTGTGTTCATATGCCAGAGATCGGCTCCAATCTTCTGGGCCATCTTGATGCCGTCCCCGGTGTTATATGGCCAACCGGAAAACTTAAGCGGGAATGGACGCAGGTAGTTGGCTTTCATTTCTTCGTCGAATTCAAATCCGCCGGTACACAATATCACGGCCTTTCTGGCCTTAAAAGCAATCTTTTTCGTTTGATTCATGGCGTAAACTCCGATTATTTCGCGGTTTTCGGGATTTTGAATCAGTTCAACCGCCGGAGTCTCAAACAAGACCTCAATACCCCTTTTCTCGAGTTGAGTTTGCATCGTGGTTAAAAATTGAATTCCGAATCCTTTTATCATAATCTGCCCAAAGGCATCGGCGCCCGGGAAAGTTTTAAACGAGGCAGGACTACCTTTACTTGTTGAATGCGCAACTCCCATCGATGTCAGCCAGGCCGGATTATTGGCGAGCTCTTTCATAAATATTAAACAATCTTTTTCAGGTGTAACAGAAACCCTGGATAACGGATCAGCATCCTCTAATCCGTTGGAACTGGCAGCAAACAAATATTTCGCGGCTTTTTCCGGATCTATGGCAAAAGCCGCCCCGACTCCCGCCGTACGTGTTTGTCCTCCGCCCGGAGCAGGCGACTTTTCCAAAATTATGACGCTGGCGCCATTATCATAAGCTGTAATTGCTGCGGAATTTCCGGCGCCTCCGTTACCCACTACCACTACGTCGTATTCTTTATCCCATTTAATCCTATCATTCATTTTGG
The DNA here is from genome assembly GCA_964387005.1 of uncultured Dehalococcoidales bacterium. Classification (GTDB taxonomy): domain Bacteria; phylum Chloroflexota; class Dehalococcoidia; order Dehalococcoidales; family UBA3254; genus CAYLVC01. The sequence goes on from CAYLVC010000003.1 coordinate 3,420, forward strand.
TCTCCAATATTCTGTTTTTTGACTGGAACGCTCATGCAGTCTAATAGCGTTATTTGCACTATTAGAGCGGCAAATGCCGCAGCCACAGCAGCGCCGTATATCAACAGTAGTTTTTTTATTGGCAGCGCTATATCCCAGGGTTCCAAACTGGCAGACTCCGCTATCTGAAATTCCGGGTTCTTTTTGCCTTTGTGACCTAATTTTAGCGAAATCGTATCCTGTTTTCAATATCACATAGTTATAATATTTAAACGTATTATATTATCGTTAAAACCAATTATATGCATGTTATGTTTGTGCAATCTTTGGAAGTTGAGGAAGCTGGATAGTGAACCGCGATCAAATATTGTCAACGGAATTTAACAGCGCATATTCTGCGCAGGTAATATCAGTAACCAGGTGGTTGAAGATTTTACTTCTCAGGCCGCCTAATACGCTTCTTTGTTTATAGAAACCACCGGCGACCGCGCAAACAATATTGGTTCCAGCTTTAACTATTTCCCTCAAATTGGCCAGCTCAAATCCGATGACATTATTTTCAATCTTTTGCAGAGCTTCTTTAAGCTCAATATCCGGGCAGTCTTTACTGCTTAAAATGTCACCCTTGAAGTTATAAGGCTGCAAGCAGCATTCCCCGGCCATAATTTCCAGAGGTTTTTGGGAAATGCTGAGCTCCTCTAACAAATTGGCAAAATCCACAACAGGTCTTTCCCGAAGACTACCTAAATCATTCCCCGATCCGGACGGAATACTGCCAAGTCCGACATATAGAATTTTGCTTTTCTCTTTGCGCAAAGGACCTGACAGGACCGGCCTGACCCTTTCCAGATCCATCTGTTTTTGCCTGGAAGCAATTCCGGGATCAGGACTGTAATCCGGTAGTTGAGCACTGTAGCCCTTTGAACCAGGATATTTTTCAATGATGTTGCTTACTATCGCTACCGGGGATACCACATCAATACGGGAGCGGCACCAGATAGACATGGAATAGACTGACAGGTTTTTTATGTTGCTCTGGTTATTTAGAGAATTCACCATAGCCATCAGAGTCATTCCGCCGCTGACGCCCACTATTCCTTCGGTTAAGACATGTCCATTGAAATGTTCAGCCCCAGCCTTGCCTAATAAGTCAGTTACCAGCGCATTGCTGTCTTTCGTTTTATCTCCCCTGTATTTTATTACGGTACACTCTTTAATATGCGGAAATTTTTCAAGTATGCCCCTTGCCAGTTTTACCTCCTGAGATGAGTTAATGACTATTTTAATTATTCCATCATCTCTAGCCTGTTCGATCATCTCGGATATCTGAGGTTGGGTCATTCCCAATAGACTGGCAATTTCACGTTGTCTTTTTTGGGCATTATAGAATAGATGAGCAGCTTCAATCACTTTTGATTCTTCGTATTTTTTTCTGATACCCATCGATTTACTCTCCGCAATGTGTAATTATTTGATATAAATATCTTTTTATCTGAATTTATATATCTAAATACTATATTTATAATCATAATTTTTAGAACATATTTATCATTGACAAATATTTATCCCTTAAATATACTCTTTTTATCCAAGTTGTTAAATAATGTAAGTCAAGCCGTTATTAGTACCCTTTTGAATAAGAGGAGGTGTAATTCCATGCAGCACCAGGAAGCCTTTTTTAGAGGATACCAAAACTTCAATATCTATTATCAGTGGTGGCGGCCGGAAAGTCGCCCCCGGGCTGTTTTGCTGGTTGCCCACGGTTATGCCGAGCATAGCGGACGCTACAGCAACGTGGTCAACTACTTCGTTCCCCGGGGTTATGCTGTTTGTGCGCTGGACCATAGAGGACATGGCAGGTCGGATGGAGATCGTGTTCAGTTTGATGATTTTCATGATTACGTTATAGATCTCAAGACCTTTTTTGATATTGTGCGTCAAAAGAATCCGGATGAGAAGATTTTTCTTATCGGACACAGCATGGGCTCGGTCATCAGTCTGGCCTACGCCCTGGAGTACCAGCATGAGTTGGCCGGACTTATAACTTCGGGGGGAGGATTGATAAAACCCGGCGACCCGCCGATGCAGGCTCCACCTCCCGGACAAGCACTTTCCACTTCCTTTCTCAGCCGGGACCCGGCGGTAATTGCTGCTTATATCAACGACCCACTGGTCTATCATGGGCCCGTTCCCCCGAATCATGCAATGAGGGAGATGATGCAGACACTGGCAGCTCAGGTTCGGAATATTCACCTGCCGGTACTGATTATGGCTGGCGTCGGCGGTACGGATGGGTCTCGCAGTAAAGTCTTATTTGATTTGATTGGGGCCAAGGACAAGACTTATAAGCCCTATGCCGGACTATTGCACGAAATATTTAATGAGCCTGAATATCCCCAGGTCATGGCCGATATGGAGAAATGGCTGCAAAATCACCTTTAGTCCGCCAGCCGTTGGTGCGATAATTCGTTCTTCGTTAGATAGAAAGGTTGCTTCATGAAGCGGTGTTTTGGGAGTTTGTCTCAGAAAACGTTCGACCTGATTGTTATTGGGGGTGGTATCATAGGCACCGGGATCGCCCGGGATGCTGCCCTCCGCGGCCTGGATACCCTGCTGGTTGAAAAAGAGGACTTTGCTTTTGGTACGACTTCGCGTTCTACCCGGCTGGTCCACGGCGGGCTGCGTTACCTGCGTATGCTGGAATTCAAATTGGTCTGGCAAGACCTTCATGAACGCGAAGTCCTCCTGCATATTGCGCCTCATCTGGTAAAAAAACTGGAATTCTGCATACCCTTGCTGCAGAGCGAACCCTTGTACCGTATTTCATTGCCAATCGGTCTCTGCCTGTATGATATTATGGCCAGTGGTAAGAGCGTACCTTCCCGGAAGCATCTTTCACGTCTTGACACGCTCAAAGTAGAACCGGCGCTGGCAAATACTAACGGGCTGGCCGGTTCATTTCTTTTTTATGATTGTCAGGCTCAAAACATGGAACGCCTTTGTCTGGAAAACGCCATCAGTGCGGATAATAAGGGAGCCTGTATTTTAAACCATGCCGAAGTAACTGATTTCATCATTGAAGAAAACAGAGTCAAGGGCATTAAGTTAAGAGATAAAATCACGGGTCAAGATTATACTCCCAGGGGGCGTATGATTGTTAATGCAGGAGGTCCCTGGGCTAACCTGGTTTGGGACAAACTCAACTTACGACAAAAATTTAGTCTTCGCCGGACCAAAGGCGTCCATTTAGTAACTCGTAAAATAGCCAATCATGCCCTGGTGTTGTTTACCAAAAGTGACGGACGTCTTTTCTTTATCATACCCTGGAATAATAATTCTCTAATCGGGACAACTGATACCGACTATTCCGGAGACCTCGAACATGTCAACGCCAATAGATCCGATACCGAATACCTGGTCTCAGAGACCAGGAACTATTTTCCTCAATTTAGACCTGAGAATATCTATTATACCGTGGCCGGTCTGCGGCCGTTGGTATCCAACGGAAAAAACGCGGAATCAAACACCTCCCGAGCGCATAAACTGATTGACCATGAGTACCGGGATAAAGTGCAGGGTTTGGTATCCATCCTGGGAGGGAAAATTACCGCTTACCGTGCCATTGCTGAGGAGACGGTTGACCTGGTTTGCCGGAAATTACAGATGACAGTCCCCTGTACCACCGCCCAAACACCGCTGCCCGGAGCTCCGGGCATCAATCTGGAACAAATGGTGCAAATTGCTCAGGAAAATAACCTGTCGGTCAAGACCATCGCTCACCTGGCTGGCATCTATGGCTCGCGTCTTTCCCAGGTTTTGGCATTGGTCAAGGCTGACTCTCAGTCAGGAAATCCAATTCACCCCGGATATCCCGATATACGAGCTCAAATAAAGCACGCTGTTGTCGAAGAAGAAGCCCTGACCGTAAGTGATTTTATGCTGCGCCGTAGTCTTTTAGGGCTGGGACCAACCCAGGGTGAAGATACCGTGGCGGCTGTTGCAAGCGTATTAGGGAATATATTAAGCTGGAGCTATACAGAAACGCAACAACAAATCCGGGATTATCAGGATTCCATCGCTCTCAGTCAGAGCTTCAGGAAAGAGATATCTTGATGTCGAATGAAAAATATATACTGGCGATAGACGAGGGGACTACCGGCGCCACCGCGGTATTATTTGAGGCGAGAGGGCTAGCGGTATCCCGGGCATATCGTGAAATACACCAGATCTTTCCGCAACCGGGATGGGTAGAACATGACCCCAGTGATATTTTTCAGAATTGTCTGACTGTGGCAAGGGAAGCCGTGCAAAAAGCCGGTATTTCATTTTCTCAAGTTGGAGCGCTGGGGATCACTAATCAACGTGAAAGTGTGGTGGTATGGGAACGAAAGACCGGCCGACCGGTTCATGCTTCGATCTGCTGGCAGTGCAGGCGTACCGCCAGCCTTTGTGAAGTGTTAAAGCAAAAAGGACTGGCAAATCTTATTCAGCAAAAGACCGGTCTGCCTATCGATGCCTACTTTTCCGGCACCAAGATCAAATGGATATTGGACAATATAACCGAAGGTCAGCGCCGGGCGGAACAAGGAGACCTTGTTTGCGGTACGATTGATAGCTGGTTAATCTGGAATCTGACCGGAGGTAAAATTCACATTACCGATTATACTAATGCCAGCCGGACCATGTTATTTAACATAAATACGTTGCATTGGGATGACGAACTCCTGGATATACTCGGCATACCGGCTGCTATGTTGCCCCAGGTACTGCCATCCAGTATGGTATATGGGGAAACGGCTCAAGGAATTTTTGATAATTGTCGTATACCCATTGCCGGAATAGCCGGAGACCAGCAGGCGGCTTTGTTCGGACAGGCCTGCTACCGGATCGGGATGGCCAAGAATACTTACGGCACCGGCGCGTTTTTGCTGGTAAATACGGGCGAAAAACCGACATTTTGTAAATCCGGTATGATAACCACTGTTGCCTGGGGACTGGGAAACCGGGTTACATATGCTTTGGAAGGCAGCATCTTTATCAGCGGGGCGGTCATACAGTGGCTTCGGGATAGTTTGGGAATAATCTCAACCGCAGCCGATAGCGAACGGCTGGCAGCAACCGTGCCGGACAATGGCGGGGTATACTTTGTACCCGCCTTTGCAGGATTAGGGGCGCCGTATTGGGACATGTATGCCCGGGGTACTATAGTTGGACTCACACGGGGCACCAATAAAGGACACCTGGCGAGAGCAGCCCTGGAAGCTATTGCTTTCCAGAGCCGTGATGTAATCGATGCTATTCAAACTGACCTTAAATCTCCTATACCGGTTTTGCGCGTCGATGGCGGTGGCAGCGGTAATAACCTGCTGATGCAATTCCAGTCTGATATACTTGGCATACCCCTCCAGAAGGCTCAAATAATGGAGATTACAGCTCTTGGAGCCGCTTATCTGGCTGGCTTAGCCACAGGAATCTGGCGGAGTACTGATGAAATAGGGAAACAGTGGCATAACACTGCCACGTTCGAGCCCAAAATGAGCATCGATGAACGGGAGACCCTTTATAACCGATGGAAGCGCGCCGTTAAGCGTGCTCAAGGATGGGTTGAAGGTTAGTTTGTAATAAAATCTGCTAAAACGATATAGATTATTGTTTTTCAGAACCCAAATATTTAGTTAAGGCTAATATATCAATATTATTAAGATATTATGTGTCTATTTGCATTTGATTTATGGTGCACAATAGTATACAAAACTCTTTTCGCTTCTTTCAGTTTGGCCAATCAGTCATATTAATAGTATTATTTGGCAATATAATTACATAAGATAAACTGGTTTGATGAGAACAGCCTTGTTTGCCAAAAACCGCAACGAGTATTTATTGTACGAAATTTAAGCATTATTAATGAAAGACCAATGTGTTGACAGTCAATAAGTAATTAATTAAACTGTTGTCATATATGCAGTCAAATATGTCTATTCCAGTCTATTTTCCTGTTTAGTTCGTCACCGGGGGGTTAAATATGAGCTCTTCAAAAGCAGGATTTATCGGCAGTCCGGGCCCATCCCTGAAACAGCGGAGTGAAATCATCTTCGATGCAATTAAAATAATGGCAGGCTGTTGAGATGGCACAGAAAGTCGGGGCCATGCTTCCTGACGATGAATGTCTGTCTACCCTTGATGTTGAATCGGTCTTCAATAGTCCTTGGATTATCGCCTGACGCAGATAATGGGAGGATTAAAGTTTTGGTTACTCAAAAAGTTGGTTTTATTGGAATTGGCAATATGGGTATGCCCATGGCTAAAAGCCTCATCAAGAATAGTTTCCCGATTACCGTGTTTGATTTGAATCAAAATGCCATAGCAGAAATCAAAACTATGGGAGCTGCTGTATCCAACTCACCTGAAGAGTTATCCCGGTCCTGTGATTCTATTTTGTTTATGGTCAGAGACGAATCTCAATTAGATCAGATAATCTTCGGTCAGAACGGAGTGTGGGAGGGTATCACAGAAGGAAAAACCATAATTATCTCAACTACCACCAGCCCAGGATACTGCCGAAAGCTGTATGAAAAAGCTGTAATACGAAAAATCAGGGTATTGGATGCCCCGGTCACCGACCCCAGTGGGCAGAAACATATACTGGGAGGGCTGACCATTATGGTAGGGGGCGACAAAGATACTGCGGATCTGAACTGGCCGATTTTCCAGGCGTTGGGGAAAAACGTTTTTTATATGGGTCAGATCGGAAATGGGCAGGTTTGTAAATTAGTTCATCAGATCAATGCCTTTAATATTGGGGTGATTACCCGCGAGTCTCTAAATATGGGAGTTAAGGCAGGATTGAACCTTAAAACAATGATAGAGGCTCTGAGCCAGGGACTTGGTAGTACCCGCGGTCTGCATACTATGGCGGAAAATTTGAAGGAGCGCAAGTATTCCCCTTCATCCGGGAATTCCGCAGCCGTACTATCTGCCGGTGGTATGAGAATTCAAGACCGGTTATTTGCGCTGGATTTAGCTAAAGAAGTAGGGGCTGAGATGCCGGTAGCCCAGTTTATTCAACAGATGGATTCGAGTTTACTTTATCAAGCTTATTCATATGCTATGAAGGAATATCAACCTTAACAAAAATTGACAGAGAACAAAGGACTGAAAGAAGAAACGAGGTGCATGATGAATTCAAGCAATGGAAAAAGCAATTATGAAGTACTTAGTCCCTGGGCAGAAGCCGACCCGGTAACGCCGAAAGGCCTGAAGGCTCCCAGGTTAGATAGCCTGGAGGGCAAGAAAATCGCAATTAACGCTGTCATAGCAGCCTGCCTGCCGACGTATATGCCGGTATTGATTGCCGGAGTTCAAGCTCTCACCGATCCGGATACCACATTCGGTATATGGGGAGTCAGCACCGGCTCCTGGGCGCCTTTCTGGATAATCAATGGTCCGCAAGGAATGGATAGCCAAAAACCGAAAAAACAAATAACTAAATTATGATTGATAATAAAGATTAATATGAGCCCTGGAGAAAAAATATGTGCCCCTCAGATATCATTATCGACTTGAAAAGCCGGATGGCGGAATTCTTGAAACAGGAACAAATCAGCACTCAGCCGTTGGTATTGGAGCAATATTCTCTCGATCATAGTTTTCACTCGCGGAGTAGTCCTTTTTTAGCTGTCTTTCCAACCAGCCGCGAACAAGTCCAGTCGATCGTTAAACTGGCGGGAGAAAGCCGTATTCCGCTGGTACCGGTTAGTTCCGGCCCTCCCCATTTTCATGGAGACACAGTCCCGGAACAAAGCGGCATCATAGTAGATTTCAGCCGAATGCAGCGTATCATCAATATCGATAAGATGAGCCGTTACGCCTGGATCGAACCGGGTGTTACCTTCGGAGAGTTGGTGCCTGAGCTCAAAAAGTACGGTTTGAAGTTAAATTCCCCGCTTCTTCCGCGGGCTTCAAAATCGGTGGTAACCAGCCGGCTCGAAAGAGAGCCGGTTATCATTCCCAAGTACCAATATGATTACATCGACCCGCTGCTGACGCTGGAGGTGGTTTATGGTACCGGGGAAGATTTTCGCACCGGCTCGGCTTCCGGTCCCGGTCCTCTGGATACACTTAAAGCGGACAAGGTCAATCCGTGGGGACCCGGCACGGTCGATTACTTTCGTCTGGTTTCCGGTGCTCAAGGTACGCTCGGGCTGGTTACCTGGGCTATCACTAAAGTCGAAGTCTTGCCTTCTATTCACGAGCTTTACTTTGTTCCGCTTAAAGAGGCGAAAAAGGCCACTGACATTATGAACCAATTGCTCCGCCGGAGAGTAGCGGATGAATGTCTGGCCTTGAATAACGTTAACCTGGCTGCGATTCTGGCGGAAAACCAGCCAGGTGATTACCTCGAACTCAAGAAAAATTTGGCCCCCTGGACGCTGCTGGTCTGCATCTCCGGTTACCGTTTGCGGCCCGAGGAGAGGATAGCTATACAGAAAAAGTATCTATTTGAGATTTGCGAAAACCTGGGAGTGAAGCCTTCGATAGTTTTGCCAGGCGCGGAAGGGCGGGAAGCCGTCATTCCGGGCCTCCTTACCGGTCCCTGGTTGAAGGAGCCTTACTGGAAGCTGCGCAATAAAGGAAGCTGCCATGATATCTTTTTTCTCTCTACTTTGAGTCAGGCTGCCGGTTTTGCCCAAATAATGCAGGCGGTCGCTGTGGATCAAGGCTATCCGCTGGAGAATATTGGAGGATATATTCAACCAATGGTCCAGGGACGCGGCTGCCATTGTGAGTTCAGTCTTTTTTACGACGAGTCCAATCCATCTGAAAAAGAAAAGGTTGAATGTTTTTTTATGAAAGCCTCGGAGACCTTGATGCATAACGGGGCCTTCTTTAGCCGGCCTTACGGCCCCTGGGCGAAGATGGTCTATTCGGATAATGCCGGAGAAGTTGCTGCTCTCAAAAAATTAAAAGGTATCTTCGATCCTCATAATATTCTCAATCCCGGCAAACTATGTTTTTAATTTCATCCCAGGAGTTGAGTTATGACAGACCTGAAAGACTTTTTATATACGATGAAATCCTGCAACCAGTGCGGCCAGTGCAAATGGGTTTTAGGACCAAAGATGAGAGGTTGGCGCTATGCTGAGGTCTGCCCCATTCACAAACGCTTTAACTTTGACTCTTATTCCGGGCAGGGATTGATTAATATTGCCCAGGAAATGCTGGAAGGACGATTGAAATATGAAGAGGGATTCATTCGCTTGATCTATACCTGCTTGACCTGCGGCGCCTGTGATGTCAACTGCAAGTCCATCCGGGATATGGAAGTGCTGGATACCATACTGGCGCTGAGGGCCAAATGTGTTGAAGACGGGGAAGGGCCTCTCCCCGAACACCGGGAATTAGCCGCAAGTATTGAGAAATGTCACAATATTTTTAGCAAACCGCATGACCGCCGTTTCGACTGGTTACCGCAGGGGACCAAGCTTTCAGCAAACTCAGGCATAGTCTATTTTGCCGGTTGTTCCAGCTCTTATATGCACACTGAAATCGCCGTCAATACAATAAAATTGTTGAATGCCGCGGGCATCGAATTTAAAATTCTTGGAAGTGAGGAATATTGCTGCGGCATATCCCTCTGGCGTACAGGACAAATAGACGCCTTCCGTAAGGTAGTAGAACGGAATCTGGATATCTTTAAGAAGCAAAATATTCGGACCCTGATTACCAGCTGCGCCGAATGTTTCGGTACATTCAGAGGCGGTTATCCCAGGTTTGCTGCCATGGATATAGAAACCCTGCATATTACCCAGGTAGTCCGCCAGGCCATGCAGGAAGGCCGTTTAAAACCGGCTCGCCAAATCAACCTGAAAGTGACTTATCATGATCCGTGTTTTTTGGGCCGACTTTCTGAGAAATACATCCACTGGCAAGGGGAAATCCAGGCTTTCGGCCTGCATGTTCCGCCCAAGCCATGGAGGCGGGGCACAAATGGGGTTTATGAAGCCCCAAGGGAAATACTCCGGCTGATTCCCGGAATCGAACTGGTGGAGATGCCCCGCAATGCCGAAAATGCTTTTTGCTGCGGGGCGGGTGGAGGTGTACCTTCAGCTTTCCCTGATTTTGCCAGGTGGGTGGCAAACGAGAGGTTCGATGAAGCCTGGTCTACCGGAGCCACTGCCCTTGTTTCTTGCTGCCCTTTTTGCAAGGATAGCTTTGATGAGGCTATCAAGGCGTCAAATAGTCCCGGGTGTTATTATGATTTGACCGAATTGGTAGTTAAGACTTTATAGCTGTTCTAAAGGAGTATATGCCGTGAGCTTACCGCAATATATCTATAAAGTTTTGGAAGAGATCGTAGGTCCCGAAAATATCAGCGATAAGGAGTATATACTGGCTGCTTATCGCCATCCCGGTCCAGGCAATTTACAGAGACCACCCGGCCCGGCAGCGGTTATTTTACCGGGTAGTGTTGATGAGGTCCAGAAAATCGTAAAAATTTGTAATCGCTACGGCCTTAACTATACAGCCATGACCTCACTCCTGAGCCTCGGGCGCGTTGCTCAGGCCGGATTCGTGCTTCTGAATCTACAGCGTATGGACCGTATTATCGAGATTAACGAAGAGGACCGCTATGCTGTGATTGAGCCTGGAGTAAGACACGTCCAGCTTAAGCCAGAGCTGATGTTGAGAAAATTGACCTATCCGACCGCTTCCGTTGGGCCTGGAGCTTCGGTGCTGGCCAATTTTATTTTCTCGGGTGATCATCACATGCAGCACGGAGCTTCGAGGGCAAATCGTTATCTTCTGGGAGTAGAATGGGTAACACCCGCAGGAGAGATATTAAGAGTGGGTTCACTTGCTCATGGTGCCGGGTGGTTCTGTCCGGACGGACCTGGTCCGAGCCTGAGGGGACTGATAAAAGGGTGGCATGGATGGGGCGGTTCCTTTGGTGTAATCACCAGGATCGCGATCGGTCTGGATGTTTGGAAAGGTCCCAGGGTTATGCCGGGAGAAGGCCATAGTCCGTCCTTTAAGGTTCGTCTTCCTCAAGACCGGCACAAAGTCTTTATCTTTAAATTCCCTACTCTCGACAGGCTGCGCGATGCCATGATTGAAATGGGTAAAGCCGAAATCGGATGTGCCGTCCTGAAATTCTTTTATGCCACCGAGGCTGTACTTACCACCGAATCGGCTAATGCTTTCCTGGAGCTCTGGAACAGCGGATTATATCAAAGAGAGCTGCCCCGGGCATTATGGGTCTACCTGGCAACAGCGACTCCGGAAGAATTCCAGTACGAAGAGCGAGTGATGCAGGATATTATCCGGGAGAACGAAGGAGAACCGGTTGAGGAATCAATCCGGCAGAAATATGATGACAACATCGACCACATGTTTATTATAGTCAGCTTCCTGCAAAGAGTGCTGAGGTTGGGAGGCGGTTGGGCCGGCGTCAAGCTAGGGGGCGATTCCGTCAATCACATGTTCGAGGTGGCCAAATCCATCCCGGAATTTATCGATGAATTCATTGAAAAAAAGCAAATATTAGACGCTCCGTTCAACTTTCAGATCATTCCCATGGAGTACGGGCACCTGGCCCATATAGAATTACTGATGTTTTATGATCTTAATTCGCCGGATTCACAAAAAATCCCTCTGGCCTTTATGCAGAAATCTGCGGAGACCGATATAAAACATGGCTTTCATGCCGCAACTCCAGCCGGTGATTTGGAAAAACTAAGTCCGCTATACAGTAATTTTAACACCTGGAATAAAAAAATCAGGGAAGCCTTTAGACCCTGAACCGGGAATGGCAGTGGTAAAAAGCGCAGCATCAGGATATCGTTATTCAAGATAAACATGGCGACTGATTTAAAAGTCGAGAACAGGTACAGGAGATTATGTGATGAATTTTGAGCAGATGGAATCACGCATTAAGGAACTGGAAAAGCAGGTAGAGACTCTAAGGGATATCGAAGACATCAAGAGATTGCAAAAGTCTTACGGTTATTACCTTACTCACTGGATGTATGAAGAGCTCATAGACTTGTTTTCCGATAACCCCGAAACCACTTTGAATATTATGGTTGGCATTTTTCTCGGCAAGGAAGGGGTGAGAAGATATTTCAGCTCGATGAAAGAGGCAGGCGAGAACCCGGAATTCCTGCATCAGATTATGCAGCTCTCAGGTATTGTAGATATTGCACTTGATGGGAAAACCGCGCAGGGAAGGTGGTTTGGCTACGGGGCAGCGGCTATACCTTTGGGTGAAGGCGTCAGACCTCTGGCCTGTGACGGGATCTATACTTCTGAATACATTAAAGAAGATGGTAAATGGAAGATTTTTAAATTGACCTGGAATCCTCTTTTCATGGCACCCCCATCCGAAAGCTGGGTTAAAAGAGAAAGAATTGAAGTTGCCGACACGTTTAAAATGTCAGGCCAGTCAGCTAAACCCGATAAACCCCGGGATATCGACCCGCGGTATCCATCGGGATATATTGTCCCCTTCCATTTTATGCATCCGGTTACCGGGAAAAAGACCAGTGAAGATAAACGCAACTCTGTGCTGAAGCAGAAATAAAAGCAGGATGACTATTACAGGCTTCAGTCAGGTTTTTAAAGTAAACCGACCGGACAAAAGGGGCGATAAGTTATGATTGTGAAATCAGAGAAAAACAAAACCATGCGGGAACCTGCCCAGGAACTTAAGGTTTTCAAAGAAGCAGATGTAGTAGTAGTGGGTGGCGGGCCTGCGGGAGTTGCTGCCGCAGTGGCAGCAGGCAGGAACGGGGCCGATACAGTACTCATAGAAAGATATGGACACCTTGGCGGTATGGCGACCGGGGGACTGGTCATGGTGATCATGCCCATGAGCGACGGTACAAACGAGCAACAAATAGGTGGACTTTGCCAGGAATTAATCGACCGGCTGGATATCACAGGAGCCGCGATTCATCCCAAAAAGGAAGACCTGGGATCCAGTGATAGTAAATTAGTTGAATACTGGAAACACTACGCCTTTAGCGTGGTTGAAGGCAAAATAAGAATGAGTGCGACCGTTGACCCTGAAACACTAAAGTGCGTATTGAATGAGATGGTGACTGAGGCGGGGCCAACACTGTTATTACACTCTTGGGGAACCAAGGCCCTGGTTGAAAACAACGTGATGAAAGGGATAATTTTTGAAAGTAAGTCAGGCAGGCAGGTAATATCAGGGAAAATCATTATCGATGCTACCGGAGATGGAGATGTTTTCGCTTCTGCCGGAGCCCCTTTTGATTTTCAAATGAATCCGCAGATGAGGTCTTCGCATCTGGCCTTAACTTTCCGCATCGGCAATATCGACTCTGAAAGATATCTGACCTTCAGGACTTCAGAGGCTGCCAAATATTCCGAAATGATGCGCGAGCTTGAAAAAACAGGAGGGTTTACACATTATATCAACACTACCCGTGACGATGTGATATGGGTCAATAATGCTATCGGGGATCTTAATCCCCTGAGTGTATCTGATCTCACCTGGTTGGAGGTAAACGGCCGAAAACGCATCTTGCTGACACAACAATTCTTAAAGAAATATATGCCCGGCTTCGAAAATAGCTTTATTATGGATACAGCTTCGCAGATTGGCGTCCGCAGCAGCCGGAGGTTGAGCGGTGAACATATTTTAACGGAGAAGGAAATATTTTCGGGTTTAATATTCCCGGATACAGTCGCAATATGTCCTGATTTCCGTCATACCCTCTCACCTGAATATCCACACTGGCACATTCCTTATCGTTCTCTAATACCCCGTAAGATAGATAATTTACTGGTGGCCGGACGCTGTTTTTCCTCAGACCTGGTGGCCAATGACCTGCTGGCGCCGATTCAGTTTTGCATGGCGATGGGGCAAGCCGCCGGTACGGCTGCTGCCCTGGCAATAAAACAGGGAGTATCAGTCAGGGATCTGGACTACCGGCTACTTCAGAAATACCTGGTTAAACAGGACGTTCCACTCCCGGTATCCTGAAAATTAAAAACATAAGTTTAAGAAAAGGCAGAGTGATGTTGACTATGGAAAATTTTAACGGACAGGCGGTAATTGAAGCGCTATCCACCAATGTTCTTAATACACGTTTTAAGGACCTTGACCCGGTGGTGGTGGACAACACCAGGCGAAGAATCCTGGATATGATTGGCTGTGGTATCGGCGGTGCAAATGCGCCGGGTAATACCGTACTGGCAGAAATGGTCCGAGATTGGGGAGGAAAGGGAGACGCCACCCTGTTGGGATATGGTTATAAAGGGCCTCCTGACCTGGTAGCAATGATCAACTGCATCTTCGGCCGCTCTTTCGACTGGGGACCTCTGGTTATTATTATGGACGACGGCGAACACAATGCCAGTCATAACAGTGAGACCACCGTCCATACTGCTCTCACCCTGGGTGCAAGCCGGGGTATCAGCGGCAAAGAGCTGATCACTGCCCTGGCAGCGGGCGATGACCTGGTGGCCAGAGTACAGATAGGCGCCGGCATACATCGCCCCGGGAAAATGCCGGCAGGAGCTGTGAGAAGAGGCGGATTTGATGAATGGGGGACCAAGACTACATTCGGAGCTACCGCCATTGCCGGACGGTTAATGGGATTAACTGAATTTCAGATAAAGAACGCTTTCGGTATTGCCATCAATATGATGGCGGGGGCCGGTGGCGGCCTGGGGGAAGGCGCTAATACCTTCAAATTGAGCCAGGGCACTGCTGCCAGGAGCGGCATTAACGCCGCTCAACTAGCTAAAGGAGGGTGGATCGGGATTTCGGACCCTTTGACCAGCTACTATACTACCTTCACAGAGGGAGTTGTCAACCCTGATATGATAACCTCAGACCTGGGTAAGAAATATTATGTGGAACAGATCTTTAAACCCTGGCCCGGCGGCAGACCGACCAATGCCGCAACTCAACTCGCAATTACAATGGCAAAAAAATATGATATTAAGCCCGATGACGTCGAAGAAGCAATTTACCGTACATCACCGGGCATCGCCACAGCGCCGCATTATACCAAACCCTATAAGGTGGGATATTATCCCACGGGTGATGCTCTTTTCAGTTTTGTATACGCTGTGGCCAATGGTTTGTCCACCCGCACGTCTAAAGGAGATAATTTCACCGAGGAAGGGATTCGAAATCCTCAGACACAGTCTCTGATCAAACGGGTAACACTGGCGAATCTGGATAGAACGGAAGGTGTTGAGCTCGAAGTAAGGATGAAGGACGGGCAAAAATACTGCCAATATTTACGTACAGCGCTGGGAGACCCCTCCAATCCGCTCCCCAGAGAAGGCCTGATCGAAAAATTCTTAAGCCAGGTGGATTTTTCCAAAAAAGTAAGCAGGAAGAACGCCGAGAAAATAATTGAGCTGGTTGAAAGGCTGGAGGAGGTGGATAACGTTCAGAAAATAGTTGAACTGGCCTCCGGAGAATAGACAAACAGACTCAGGAGAAGGGAGGAGAAAAATCATGTCCATTGCCAGGGTTGATGGAATCAGGATCAGCTTCAAGATCGAAGGCCGCGGTGAACCCCTGGTGATGATTGCAGGCTTCAGCGCCAGCCGCAGTAGTTGGACCTCCCAGATTGCCTTCTTTAAAAAGCATTACCGGGTTATTACCTTTGACAACCGGGGAGCGGGAAAGTCAGATAAACCTGAAGGCCCGTATTCCACCATGCTGATGGCAGATGACACTGTCAAGCTCATGAACCACCTGGGAATAACAAAAGCCAATATTATGGGCATTTCTATGGGCGGAATGATCGCCCAGGAGCTGGTTATCAATTATCCGGAAAGAATACAAAAGCTGATACTAGCCAGCACCTTTTCCTGTAAGGACGAAACCAGCGGCGATACTCCGGACCAGGCTAAACTTTTGGGTCTATCTTCTCAGAAAATGGCAGCCGGGATGGTCAAACTGGCAGTAAACAAGCCCTTTAACCAGTTTTTCCTGGGTACGCTGGCAGCTATCGGCACTACTTTTGCTGGTGCTTCGACCAAAACAGGGCTTAGAGCTCAAAGAGAGGCCTGTAATAATCATAATGCCTTAAGCCGATTACCCATGATCAAAGCTCCCACCCTGGTGATAGTAGGGACAAAAGACAGAATAATCAAACCCGTCTCGTCTGAAGTAATAGCCAGAAATATTCCAGGCGCCAAACTGGTAAAAATCGAGGGGGGATCCCATATGTTATCCATGGAGATGAAGAACCAGTTCAATGGAGAGGTCCTTAATTTCCTCAAGTCCGGATAGGTAAAATCAGTGTCAATTTAGTAATTAAGGCGCAATCAGGAACAGATATGAGGTTGATTCAGTTTATAGTCTCGGAAATAGAAAGACATGTTGGTCTAATTGAAGATGATCTTGTTATTGATCTAACCAGTATTAATCCTGATTGGAGGAGTATTTACCGGATATTTGAAGAAGCCCAACAAGCTGGCACGGATCTCGAATCTTATATAATTAACTCCGAATTTCCGAAAAATAGAGTTACTCTTAATTATTGCGAACTGTCGCAGCAACAACCCGGAGGAAAAACATGGGTGCTTCCACCTTTAGACCATCCTGATCCTGCTCATTGTCTGATCTCCGGGACGGGACTCACCCATTTAGGAAGTGCATCTCAACGAAATGAGATGCATAAAGCACCTGTTCATTCTAAAACCAGAAAAATAAATCATGAAACCAGGGTGCTAACAGATTCCCAGAAAATGTTTCAAATGGGTGTAAAGGGGGGAAAGCCTGTATACGGTAAAAGAGGTGGTCAACCAGAATGGTTTTATAAAGGTACCGGGACGATATTGAAAGGACAAAATGATTTTTTGGAAATCCCCCCATTCTCTGAAGATTGTGGTGAAGAACCTGAAATTGCAGGATGCTACATAATTGACAAATTTGGCATACCCTGTCGTTTAGGTTTTGCCATCGGAAACGAATGGTCTGATCATATTACTGAAAAAGTGAATTATTTATGGCTGGCGTCATCCAAGTTGCGCACATGTTCAGTCGGGCCGGAATTGATTACAGACCTGAATTTTAAAGATGTCAAAGGATATTGTCGAATATATAGAGGCGATTCTCTGGTTTATGACTCAGGTGAGCTTTTAACCGGTGAAGAGAATATGAACAACTCACTGGCAAATCTTGAAGATCATCATTTCAAATACCCTCAATTTCGCATACCTGGTGATGTTCATATTCACTTTTTAGGGACTATGCGATTCTCATCGGGAAATTGGAGTCCCTTTCAACAAGACGATAAAATCCAAATTCATTTTGAGGGTATGGGCAATGATCTTGTTAATTACGTAAGACGGATTCCTTTTAATTCAACTCCCATCTCAATTCGGAAAGGCTGATTTATCTCTGCCGGATACCTCGCTAATTGAAAGGTTGTCGTGTGGCTTAATTTCACGAGTTCCGCAGGAGGATTCTCGAATATGAAAATTATCGGATATCGAACGTACGTTATAAGTACGCCCTGGAGAAATCTAACATATCTAATACTGGTAACCGACGAAGGTATTTCCGGAATTGGTGAAGCGCGCGTTCTTGGGAGAACAAACGCCGTTCTGGAGTTGTTGAGAGAAACAAGGAATCACTTTCTGGGCCATGATGTTTTCGATATAGAGGGTCTATATCAAAAATACACGTTGTTGGATTTTGACAAAGCAGGCAGTGTAGTTATGACCGCGTTTTCTTTGCTTGAAATCGCCTGCTGGGATTGCATTGGGAAACGGTCCGGTTTGCCGGTTTATAAGCTTCTCGGCGGGAAGGTCCTGGCTGGAGATAAACCGATTGAAAAAATCCCCGCATATGCCAATGGCTGGTATAAAGTAAACAGGGATCCGAACTCATTCGCCGAGGCTGCCAAAACAGTCATCCGCAAGGGTTATACCGGCCTTAAATTTGATCCATTTGGTGCCGGCAACCTGGAGCTGAGCCGGAAAGAGTACACAAAGTCGATCGAAATAATTGAAGCAGTTCATAGTGTACTTCCGCAGGATGTCCAGATGTTTATCGAAATGCACGGGCGTTTTGCCCCGCATCAGGCTATAGAGATAGCTAAAGATATAGAAAAGCTGAAGCCGGGATGGATCGAAGAACCTTGCCGTCCCGATGATCTCGGTGCGCTGGCTGAAGTTAAGGCTCATACCACCATTCCGATAGCGGCGGGTGAACGCCTGTATACACGGTCCGAATATAGAGAATTGTTTGAACGTCGCTGTGTTGACATTATCCAGGTGGATCCCACCAACTTCGGCGTGCTTGAAGCAAAGAAGCTTTCTGCAAATGCTGAGACGTATTCGATGATGGTAGCACCCCACAATGTTGGTGGAATTATCTCTACTATGGTTGGTATTCATCTTATGGCGGGATTAAGAAATGGAAAGGTCCTGGAGCATTTTAATGACATGGTTGATGTGGAAGTTAAAAAAGTGGGTTCACCTTATCCCGAGATCAATGATGGTTGCTTTTCGGTACCGGATGTGCCTGGCTGGGGAGTGGAGTTAGATATGGAGTACCTGGAAAATCATCCTCCGGTAAAAACGGAAGATGGAGTAATACTGGACCTGGGGCTGAATATGTTTGGCGATGCGAACTGGCATAAACGAGCGGGACAATCAAAACAGGACTTTATTATCGGGTAAAGTAATGTTCCAATTGTCAGGTGCCGGATGGCGTGGATGTCGAAGGCCGGATACAAATAGCAATAGTTAAAAAAGAAGAATATCAGCATTAAAAGGGAGGAACTCATGACTAACGAGATATTATACTTCGATAAACCGGAACGGAAGAATATTGATGAAATAATCAAGATTTCCATCAAGAGGGCAGAAGAACTGGGAATACACAAGGCTGTTATCGCCTGGTCAAGTGGTTATACAACAAGGAAATTTATAGAGATTAGCCGTCAAGCTGAATATAAAACGGATATCACTGTAGTCACTAACGCCAAAGGGGTGATAATGCCTTTCATCATCAGTCCCGCGGATAATTCCGAAACAAGGGAATGGAAAGAGGAACAGCTAAAAAGGGGGATTAAAGGTACCTTTATTTCAATATCCGATGATACCCGCCGGGAACTGGAAAAAGAAGGAGTGAAGGTATATTACGTTCCGGACTATCTGAACTTTGGAGAACCACTGGCATTACATGAGGAGCAGGCCGCCCGCAGGTCAAAGCTGGCCCCCTTCGGTGTTGCAGACCATCTTCGCCCACTTGATATTGATGCTGGTGTGGATTTATCTCTTTTTACCATCATCAGCCAGGGCTTCCGGGTCTGCTTGGGATGCACAATACTGGCAGCAAAAAATGGACTTGTCCCCCATGGTGAGCTTGTACTGGCTATCGGCGGTAAAGCCACAGCCCTTATCCTTCAGGCTAGCTCAGAGCCGAAAAATTGTCTGGTAAAAGAAATAATCGGTTTTGAAAGGGGGTCATCCTGGACTGAACGCGGAGCTTCCTAAACAGGTGTTAACTTGCTTGAATAAACGTGAAGGCATCATTCTGTGGTATCTTTTTAAAAGCGAGTAAACACAAAGGGTTAGTTGGCAATAATTCTGTTCCCCGGACCGGCGGCATGATAACTCCGGACTACCAATAATCTCAACGACCAGGTTGGTTGAGAAAGAAACCGAATCCGTTACGGGAACATGGGATGAAAACCGCAGCTGACGATTAGATTTTGACCGGTGATAGCGCTGGATTCCTCCGAAGCCAGAAATATGGCTACTCTGGCAACTTCCTCAGGACTACCGATCCTGTTCAAGGCGTAATGCGGAAGGATTTCACTACTCAACATGCTTGAATATGAGATACCCTGACTTACAGCTTTCGCCTTCTGGATATCCTCAAATCTTTCGGTACTGGTAGCCGCGGGACTGATGCAGTTAACCCGGATGTTATCCTTGCCTACCTCGATAGCCAGTGTCATGGTTAAACCGATTATACCCCATTTACTAACGCAGTAAGCGCTTCTCCCGGGATGTCCATAGATCCCGGCAATACTGCCTAAATTGACGATGGTGCCGCTCTTGCTGGGGATCATATATTTGAGTACTTCTCTGCAACAGAGCATAACGCCAGTAAGAGTGACAGCCAGTTCTTTGTTCCAATCCTTTAGAGTCATATCAACTACTTTGTTGCGCACAACTGCTGCGTTTGCGGCGTTGTTAACCAGTATGTCGATCTGCCCATACTCCTCTAAAGTCCTGGCTGTCATGTCCTGTACCTGTTTTTCATCAGAAATGTCCGTTTGAATGGCCGTGGCCGTACCTCCCCTGGAATTGATCTCATTCGCCACATCCTGGAGCCTGGAAATGGAGCGGGAAGCGATAACCACTTTAGCCCCTTCAAGAGCAAAAGCCAGGGAAATGGCTTTTCCGATGCCTCCACTACCACCGGTGATGATAGCTACTTTGTTTCTCAATTTCATATTTCCTGTCCTCTTCTTCAAGTTAGAATTGTTGGTTCCGGTATTCAAGGCTTTATTAGTAAAGTGGTAGTATTCTAGAATTGGTTGGTCTGAATGTCAAACTCGTATTTTACCCCGAAATTTCTTGCTAAATTATATTGTATCATTAAACGACAGTTATTGATTGACATTGTTTTTCGCCTGTGTTATACTCCGGCTTATCAGTTTAACTTATATGACAGCATATATGACGTTCCGGGCCGACAGGCATATTCGGGTTGACGGGCGCATAACCAAAGGAGGAGTCGAAGTGCAGGTGAAATATCTGAATTTATATACTGCGGTTACTCCTAATTCCTATCAAACAGTTCCTGCCTGATAGGATCGTTAAGAGAGAGGGGGAATAAGTTAGCCGTTTTACGGCTAACTTATTCCCCGGTTTTTATAGCTTATTTGGCAAACTGGAACTATTGAAATCTGATTCCGGACTAATAATAAAAG
>CAYLVC010000004.1:0-739 GCA_964387005.1 uncultured Dehalococcoidales bacterium
CACCATCCGTAATGAGGGTCATGTTCATACCCATCATATTGGTTTCCATCCTGGACTTGTGTTTTTTCTGATATACTTTTGAGGTCATTATCCCGTTGGACATTACTATATCAAACTTCATCCCGCTGATTTGTTCGGATTTCGCCTTGAGCTCCTGCAATACTTTGTTACCGCTGGCCGGGGAGGTCTGAGCGGGAGCAGTAGTGACAGCCGGCAAAGTGGTTGCTGCTGCGGGTGATTGGGTGGTTGGAGCCGGTTTACTCACAGAAATTGCCGGCTGGGTTGTGGTTGATGCGGCGGCAGGGGTGGTGGTCTTTTGTTCGGATTTGCAGCCTGCCAGGGATATTACAAGTACCAGAGTTAGTGAAGCCAGCAGAAAAATCAGTTTGTCTTTTCTCACTTTTTGTCTCCTTCGAATTAGTCTGAAAAGGTATTTTCAGTCTTAACACGTCCCAATAATAACCGTTCCCACCATTCAGGTCAATACTCTCAAACGAAACGATCACCGTCTCCGGCTGATTTACATCTACATATGTCAATTTATGTGAACAGACTCTTGTGATATTGTTTATGAGACACACCACTAAATAGACCTGTTCGTCCGGACTATTTCAAACAACCATGGTCATCTGGTAGGGGCAGGTCTCGGACCTGTCCCGCCGCCACTACTGAATTTCGATATTACAATTTGACCATGAATAAAGCGGGGGCATTAAGCCTCCGCTTTTACGTTCATAAT
>CAYLVC010000004.1:749-10450 GCA_964387005.1 uncultured Dehalococcoidales bacterium
TGTGTCTCACCTGTATATTTACAGCGATTATCCAGGTATGGAGTGGGTTAGAATCCCCCTTTATATGAAGCATAACCCATCGATTTGATCCGGTTTATTTACATATATCAATTAACGTGAACAGATTCTTATGATATTGTTTATAAGACACACCACTAAATATACCTGTGCGTCCGGACTATTTCAGGCAACCGATGTTATCTGGCAGGGGCAAGTCTCGGACCTGTCCCGCCTCCACTACTGAATTTCAATATTATAATGTGACCATGTAAAAAGCGGGGGTTCTTCACCCCCGCTTTTTACCTTTATCAAATTAATCTCTTCAGATCCGGCAACCGGAACAGTTCACAAATATTCCCGTTAACTATCCGGCGCTATACTTACCCAAACAACGGATTGCAGACATACCTGCCTTTAGTTCTTTAAACGATTGACTTTAATGGCCCAGAGCTCTTTGATAATCCGGCGCCTGGCATCCAGGGTAACCGGCAGACTGTTCTCAAAAAGGTAGATAGCGTACCTGGAAACACCGCTCAGGTTAGAAAGCTCATGCTGAGTAAGACGGAGTGAAAGACGTACTCTCCTGGCTTTTGAACCTAAACTCTCAGGTTTTACCACAGTTGCTGTTGGCATTTCCCCCTCCCCTCTTCCTGAATTGTCCTGATCTTATATTACGCAAGACCTTACTCATCAGCAACCATGCAGACACCCATATCGGGCTGGTATTTAACCCCGCTCAGCACTGCGCCTTTTAGTCTATTTCCCGGCCGCCAACCGTCTAACTTCAACCGTCATGGCGGGACCGTCAATTTTCATAGGACACCTGACCTTACAGCGCCCGCAGGTCAGGCAGGTATATGCAACCGCAGCAGCCTTTTCCGGATTATTGCTGATGGTGGCAGCCCAGACAGCCCCGTTTGCGGCGAAATACTTGTCTCCGAAATGACCGGCGGTGAGGGCAAAAACCGGGCATTCATAAAGACATCCGCCGCACCTCAAACAATACATAGCCTGACTTAGAATGGGGTTTTTTGCCAGCTCGGTCCGCCCCCCGTCCAGGAAAATAACGTGCAGCTC
The DNA here is from genome assembly GCA_964387005.1 of uncultured Dehalococcoidales bacterium. Classification (GTDB taxonomy): domain Bacteria; phylum Chloroflexota; class Dehalococcoidia; order Dehalococcoidales; family UBA3254; genus CAYLVC01. The sequence goes on from CAYLVC010000004.1 coordinate 1,827, forward strand.
CTTGGGACCATGAGCGCCGAAGGTGGTGACCTTTTCAATATCGCCCGTCTTACTGGGACTGGAGATCAGGCTGACATAACCGGGAACGGTGTAGTTGGCGTACCTCCAGGTCACTTCCGCCACTTTATAAGCATCGTGCAGGGTAGGAACCAGCTTCTCCATGCCGATAATGGCTATGTGTACCGGGGGAAGGCCTGTTGCCAGACGGATGTTTCCTTCATTTTCGATAATAAACAGGGTGCCCGTATCCGCAGCTACCACGTTGGCCCCGCTCATGCCTATATCCGCGGCAATATATTTATCCCTGAGCAGTTTACGGGCAGTGGCAACCAGCCTGGGGATGTCATCAGGAGGAAGCTGTTCGCCGGTTATTTCAGAGAAGAGTTTGGCAACATCTTCCTTGGGGACATGGATGGCAGGCGAAAGAATGTGCATCGGCCTGGAATGCAGTTTTTGAATAATAAACTCGCCCAAATCGGTCTCATAGACTTCGTTGCCTTTGTGTTCGAGATGTTCCCTGAGCTCGATTTCTTCCCCCGTCATGCTCTTGCCTTTGACAATAAGCTTGCCCGTGCCGACCAGTTTATCCACGATATTCAGACAATCATCCACCGTTTTGGCAATGTAGGCTTTGCCCTTATTGTACTCAATGGATTCACAGGCTTTTTGCGCCAGGTTGTCCATATCGGCAATGGCTTTCTTTTTTATCTCCTGGACTTCCTTCGCCATTTCCACGGTCTGGGGAAATCGCTTCAGGGCTTCATTGGTATTGCTTCTGTAGCTGGCGATAGCCCGGGAAAGAGCCAGCCTGATTCTCTCATTGTGGGCGGCATCCATAACCTCTTTTTTATATTCAGAAACGATAGACAATTTATTATCCCTCCATCGACATTGCCACAACCTGGGCCAGGTCCAGAACTTCTACCTTCTCGGCTTTCAGAGCTTTTAGTCCCGTCTTCAACTGCATAATACAGCCAGGGCAGTGGGTGATAATGATCTCTGCTCCTGTTTCCATAAGCTCCCTGGCGCGATTAACCGCCAGCATTTCGCTCATTTCAGGAAACACCGCTTCGAACCCCCCACCACCGCCGCAGCAGGTAGACATTTCTCCCGAGGTCCATTTGGTCTCAACCAGCTCGAGACCGTCAATAGCCTTCAGTATTTTCCGCGGCTCGTCCACCAGTCCCAGATACCGGCCAAGCTGGCAGGGATCATGGTAAACGACCTTAACCTGGCGGGGATATTTCAAACGAAGGCGGGGAAGCCCCTCGGCCACAACTTCACAGAAATGCCTGACTACCAGTCCCGAGCCGCTGTCAGCGGAGACAAGTTTGCTCAGCGTATGGGTACATGACGGCACGATGCTGATAATTTTACGAACGCCCTTAGCTTTAAATGTGTTACGCACCCTCTCAAGGTGCCCGTTGAACTCTTCTTCCAGTCCCATGTAATGCAGCAGGCCTCCGCAGCAGGGTTCCTCTTCCGCCAGATAGGCCGGGTTTTCACCCAGCTTATGGAGCACCTGGACTGCATCCCTTAAAGGCTGACCGTCTTCCTGTCCACCCCTTCCCACCACTTTCATAAACATACCGTCCAGCCCCATTTTCTTCTGTAGACCTGCCAGACCCATTGCCCTGTCCGTCCCTACCACGCTCTTGTCCATTTTGCGTATCAGGCCCATCAGGGATTCCAGTTTGGTGTCGAACTGGTAGCCGCAGCCGGCAAAAAAGATCGTCTCTCCGGTTTTGGGCAAATCAAGGTCTTTGGCCCATTTTGCGGCATCTTCCTTGTGTCCGCCTATGATATTGTCTTTGGTACGAATGTTATCTGCCAGATAGGATAAACCTGCCGGGATGGCTGCTTTTTTTTCCATACGCTGACCTTCAATCTATTTTTTTATCACTATAAGAATATTATAGCTGTATATCGACTGGATGCAAAATGACCTGATACTGTCCGATGGATACTTACAGAAAGGGTTATTGCCGCTTTTTAGTCCCCGTTTCCTGACAGCCTGATGCCTTGCTGTTCAAGTGGAATAAAGAAACTGAAAACATTGCCGGATTCTCCTTCGCTGGTAACCTTAATCCAGCCGCCGTGAGCTTCAATTATCTGTTTTGATACGGCCAGACCCAGTCCGATGCCAGGGAATTTTTGCCTGTCCTGTTCTATGCGGTGATAGGGTTCGAACAGTCTCTCTCTTTCTTCCTGCGTAATCCTGGAGCCGAAATCAACCACCTCCACCACCAGGCCTTTGTCCTGTTTGCGCGCTCTGAAAATAACCTTGCCGCCTTCAGGACTGAATTTGCCGGCGTTGGAAAGCAGATTTACTATAACCTGTTCTATACGCAACTGGTCACATACAACCTGGGGCAGGTCCGGCTCAATCTCCGTTACCAGTTTCCGCCCGTGGTCCTCGATCATTCCCCTGTTGCGCAACAAAACCTCATCAAGTAATCCACCCGATTCAACGGGAATGAGGTTTAGTTTGAAAGTGCCGCGAATGTACCTGCCAATATCCAGCAATTCCTCCAGCCGTTTGGCCAGAATCAATGACCCCTTGTAAAGGCTGTTGATCAGCCTGGCCTGAATACTGTCTGATTTGGGCTCGAATATCTCCTCCAGCATTTCAGCTGAAACCAGGATGGGTGTCAGTGGAGTGCGTAACTCGTGTGCCAGTACGTCGATAAAAAGGCCTTTGCTCCTGGCTTCCTGCTCCAGCTCCAGACGCTGGACTTTCTCCTTCTGGTAAAGGTCTTCCATGGCTTTCTGTGCCGCTATGCGTCCGGTAATATCCCTGGAAACAACCACAACACCTTTGAGCTTGCCCTGGTTATCCTTCAGAACACTGCCACCCAGTTCAGCAGTGTATTCCTCTCCACTGGCCTTAACTAAAACGAGTTCAACATTCTCAAGAATCCCGGCTGCCAGGCATTGTTCAAAACTCTCCCTGGCCTTGAACTGCATAAAAGGAGCGACAAAATCAAAGATGTTTTTCCCCACCACTTCATTTTTACTGGCTGTTTGATATAGCTGCAAAGCCTTATCATTGACATCGGTTATCGTGCCATTCAGGTCCGTTATGGTTATTCCATCTGCGATGGTTTTGATGATCGTACGCAGGATTTCTTCTGAATAGTTCAGCACGTTCTCAAAAAGCTTTCTTTCGGTCACATCCCTGAAAATTACCAGGTCGGCATCTTTACCCTGCCAGATGGTCTTTGCCCCGTTCACTTCACCCACCTTTATTTTACCCTGTTTTTCTACAATATCTACCTCATAGCGGTTTGGCAGGTTCTCTCCTGTTAAACGCCGGCGATAATTATCTTTTAATCTTTCTCGTTCATGGGGAGCCACCAGGTCCTCCATCGTTAGCCTTAAAAGTTCATCCTGGTTGTATCCTGTGAGGTCCGAGGCCTGTTTGTTGCAGTAAACCACTTCTGCCTGTTCACCTGCCAGAACAAATATAGCGTCGTTATTGTTCTCTGCCATGGCGCGGAAATTTTGTTCTCTCTGAAACAAGGCTTCTTCCATTTGTTTACGCCGGGTGATATCCGAATGCGTTCCGATAGCCCTCAGGGGTCTTCCTCCGGGCGAACTGCTGATAATCTTCCCCCTGTCCAGTACCCATTTATATGAACCGTCTTTGCATCCGATGCGGTGCTCACAGGTGTATACAGGCGTTTTCCCTTCAAAATGCTCCGTCCATTCTTCAACTACCCGGCCCCTGTCTTCGGGATGAATTCTCGCTTCCCACTCCTGGAGACCATCGCTTATTTCACTTTCCTCAAATCCCAGCATGGCCTTCCATTGCTTTGAATAATAAACACGGTTTGATACAAGGTCCCAATCCCAAACACCGTCACCCGAACCTTCCAGGGCAAATTGCCAGCGTTCCTGGCTCTCTCTCAATGACTCCTCCATTTCCTTGCGGTGCGTTATGTCCTGTCCAACACCGAAAACCACGCTTTTTCCCCCGGCGGTAACCGGCACCATATTCAACAAAAGAGTCTTGGTCTTGCCATTTATTATGTATTCAGCTTCAAGTGACCTGGGCGCAGGCAGCTCGGGCGGGGGTACCGGCCTGGTTTTCCTGTATTCTTCAGGCATAGTGTCCCATATTGTCATCTTTTTCAGTTCTTCACCTGTACATTCCATGAATTCCAGCGCCGCCCTGTTGGCATCGATGTAATGCCCCGTTTCATCCGCCACCAGGATAACTGCCATGGTATTCTCGAACAATAGCTGTAGCCTTTGAGCGCTTTCATGCAGCTCTTTTTCCATCCTTATTTCGCGTTCGGCATAATTGAACCAGTCCAGTGTCTGTATCTCTTTGTGGCTCTCTTCAAGAAACCTGTCCGGAGCTACATAATAGGTGTTGGGATAGACCTGGTCTCCGCGTATAACCAGAGGATGAGTCTGCATTATGCCTTTGATCATTTCTGTGGTGAATTTTCCACGCTCGAACTGACAAACGTAAAGATAAGGATACTTTTGATAATGTTTTTGATTTGTTTTAGATTCATATTCCAGCAACCTGTCGGAACCGGGAAATTGCTGAAGCACCCATTCTGTCTCGGCGGTAACACGCAGAGCGTTGAACCCTTTGTTTAAAGCATCCATGGTCTCATTTGCCAGCAGATCGAGGGTCTTGTCGGGATCGAAATATCCTTCTTTTATCTGGAACTTGCTGCCGTGTATCAACACCAGTTGTCCTGAAGCCTCTAGCTTCGTTATTTCAATCCCTGCCGACCTTAACGTATCCCGCAGTTGTTTAGCCGAATGAGTATCATAAATATAGAGGCATTTTTCTCTATTTTCCAGTCCCAATCGTAAAAATGATGCTACGAATGTCTGCCACTCCTGCTGATTATCATAAATCAAACAAAGGTGCTGTGGAGCTTTTATCAACTTTAGCTCTTCGATGGGTATCGTCTTCCGTCCGGCTTTTTCCTGCATGGACATCTTTTTACCACCTGTCAATTGCCAGTATCAAGCAAATCTGCACAGACCTGCTGAATACATTATATATTTATATATTTGAATCAAAGGTAGTGATACTACACTCACATATGCCTGTCGATTGCGCTTCTATTTTACTATTATGTACTGTACCATGTTATTAGTCAAAACCAAACCATCCCAATCTACCGTTTGATTAGTCCTGACACCCATTCTTTGTGGGAAAAACTTCACTATCTTCTGTAACTATTCTCATTGCCTGATCAGCAGCCGTAATTGTCAATCTCGAATTTTCCACCCGCATCAACCCTTCATACCATTGATGGAGGTATTTGAACCCACTTTTTACTGGTTATTGCCACCCAGATCAAACTGAATACTGAATCATATAAATTTGTCCCGGTTTAAATTGTTGACTGTATCACTTGCTCTTAGAATTATTTGTGTATGTTGGTTAAAGCATAAAAAAGGCTCAATTTTCGGTATGTCAACTAAGGAACTGGTGAAGGGAGCACATCTTTAGACCTGACCAAACCAGTTATTACGGATAACACCAGTAGCGGGGAAACAAAAATGTAAATACGAGAGTTAAAACAATCGGGAGGAAAAATAAAAAATGTTAAGGAGAGGTATATGAAACTGAATATCCAGGCAAAATTACTGGGGGGATTTCTAATCGTGGTCTTGCTGCTGGTGGCTGTGGCGGTGGTAAGTTTTGTTAATATGAGTTCCATCAACGATGGGACAATCGCTGTATACGAGGATGGGACAAAACCCCTTTCCCAGCTTTCTGCCATTGACACCACCATGAAAAACATCAGGGGTGATGTCTATAAATACTGCTTGACGCCCTCCGAAAGGGAGACATATGCAAATTCGATATCGAATGGCAGGAAAGAGGTAGACACTCAGATCAAAGCCTATAAGGACACCATTACCCGCATAGCCGGCGAACATAGTGATTCAGGGCTCAATACTACCAGGCAGAATGAATTATCCAACATAGAATCCAACTGGAAAGTGTACCAATCTGAAGTAGAGAAGATTTTGGAGGCAATCGATGCCGGCAGAGATGATGAAGCCGATCAACTGATGGCAGTCGGCAGTATCGTTGTAAACGCACGTGGGTCTATCGTTGAATCCTGCAATACCCTTATAGCACTGGAAGTTGCCAATGTTGAAGCTATTAAGAAAAACGGCCAGGCAACCTTTGCCAGCTCCACCATCGTGATTATTGCCCTTTCAATTTTCGCTATAGTTGCTGCCCTGCTGATCGCCTTCATTCTTACCCGGGGTATTACAGGTCCGATCAATAAAGTCAAAAATGCACTTCAGAAAATGGCTAATGCGGACCTGACAGAAAAAGTCGATATTAAGTCCACGGATGAGACCGGAGCTATGGCCAAAGCCTACAACGAGACTCAGGAATATCTTAATTCACTGGTCAGCCAGTTGAAAGATAGCGCTGTTCAGCTTAGTTCTGCCAGTGACCAGCTGGCAGTAGCCGCCAAACAGTCCGGTGAGTCCACACAGCAGGTCGCCACCTCCAGTCAGCAAATGGCCAAAGGCGCCCAGGACCAGTCCAACAACGCCCAGGAAACCTCCAAGTCCATTACGCAGTTGTCGGCTGCTATCAATGACATGGCCGCCGGGGCTTCCGAACAGGCCGCAGGAGTACAAAAGGCCGTAGCCTCTATCAGCAATGTGGCCAATACCATGTCCCAGGTCGCTTCCAACGCCAACCAGGCCGCCCAGGGCGCCAGGATGGCGGCCGAATCCGCCAATGTCGGTGCAGTCAATTCCAAACAAACCCTGTCCGGTATGGATAAAATCAAGGCTTCAACCGGGGAAGTCGCCAGAAAAATCGAGGAACTTGGTGCGCGTTCCACTGAAATCGGCAAGATTGTCGCCGTAATCGATGATATTGCCGCTCAAACCAACCTGCTGGCTCTTAATGCTGCTATTGAGGCCGCCAGGGCTGGTGATCAGGGACGCGGTTTCGCCGTAGTCTCGGATGAAGTCAGAAAACTGGCTGAACGCACCGCAACTGCAACCAAGGAAATAGCTGAACTCATCTCCAGTGTTCAAAAGGGCGTCAATGAAGCCAACGAAGTCATGGCGGCAGGAAGCGCGGCTGTATCGGAAGGCTATGATATGGCGGTCAAGGCCGGCCAATCACTTGAAGAAATCCTTAAAGCGGCTTCAGAGGTTAACTCACAGGTAGAACAGATATCCACCAATTCCCAGCAGGTCAACGCCGCTACTAATGAACTGGTGAAAATCATTGACGGCGTCGGCAAAGTAGCCGAGCAAAATACTGCTGCTACGGAAGAAATGTCCGCCAGCGCCTCCGAGGTCAGCAAGTCCGTGGAAACCGTGGCTGGTATTGCCGAAGAAAACAGCGCAGCTACCGAACAGGTTTCTGCTTCCGCCCAGGAGATGAGCGCACAGGTCGAAGAAATCGTGGCTTCCGCTCAAACACTCAAGGATATGGCCTCCACCCTGGAACAGAGCGTCGCCATGTTCAAGGTCAATTCTGCTAAATAGGGAGTGATTTTCAGATGTCGGAAAATATTGTTGTAGCTGAAAAACAACTGGTTGTCTTTACGCTGGGTGATCAGACTTATGGCGTGGATATCTCCATCGTACGGGAGATTATCCAGATGCAGCCCATCACCAGGGTACCGGGAACTCACCACTCTATCCAGGGTGTTATCAACCTGCGAGGCTCTGTCATACCCACCATAGACCTTCACATCTGCTTCCATCAGGAAAAGACCCGTTCAGACAAAAATACCCGAATTGTAGTCGTCAGTTATCATAATCAGGATATCGGCGTTATCGTCGACTCGGTAGCTGAAGTCCTGCGGGTACCGGTTGACTCTATCGAATCCGCCGCCCATCTTTTTACGGATGAGTACATCGACCACCTCCAGGGTCTGGTAAAACTGCCGGATAAAATGGTGATACTGCTGGACATGGACCAGGTACTCGCCGGCAGGGAATGCAATTAATAAATGACTCTGCCCGTCCTGTATTGGACGGGCAGCAATGTCGATTTGTCAACAACACGACCCCGTTCGTTTCCATATCAGCGGGGTCGTATTTTTTGTCACTCTATTCGCTGTTTTTAGGTTCCGGCAAACAGGTATAAAGCCTGTCTCCCACATCGTTAGGATCAAGCATCTGCTTGATTTCCCACTGGAGATGATATATCAGGGGCTGACTCGATCTGGCAAACTGATTGTGAAGCTGTTCATCGCTCATACCTATTTGTAAAAACGGAGTCTCATGACCCGGGGCAAATCCATTTTGAACTGCATCTCTGGTTGCATCATGCATATGCTGGATAGCAGCCTTTATCGAATCCTTCAAGGCGGGATCATAGGAGATAAACTGTTCAAACCCCGTGTTGCCTCCTCCACCTGTCGCACTTCCCGAACCCATCATGGAATCGCCCCCGCTTTGCGCCAGCAGTCCCGAAGCTGCATCACGGTATAGTCCGGCTTCGGCTACAGGCCGGTACTTAATCACAAAATCCGGAGGGCCGGACTGCATCCATGTTCCCAGATAACCTCCTACGTAAGCCCAGTTCAACGACTTGTGGCCCAGCCGGTTAAGATACAGGTAAGTAAAAGCGGCCATGTCCGGTTCACACATCC
>CAYLVC010000004.1:10550-23737 GCA_964387005.1 uncultured Dehalococcoidales bacterium
CCCAGCCGGTTAAGATACAGGTAAGTAAAAGCGGCCATGTCCGGTTCACACATCCTGGCCACCTTCCACCCGCCTGTGTCAGCCAGGATTTGTTCCAAAACCTTGTCCTGGAATTCGATATCCCTCAGTGAACGGCCGGCCAGCACTATCTGGAAGGCGCGCCGCATCTCTTCAATCAGCGCCTGCACTTCCGGCTGCCGGGCGATATCCTCGATGTCGCTCAGGGTTTTAGTGGGGTCGTTATACAAAAGCCAGAAAGCCGGCCCCAGATCGGCTCCCAGCATATTGTACTGCCTGTGAAAAAGATAACCGATCTCATTATCGTAGATTTTAAAATATGCTTCGGCATAAGCCTCCCATGATGGGAAAGCCAGGGTGTATGCCCTGAAATTGTCCGGTACCGGAGACCTGTAGGCTGGAACAGTCCCTTCCACCGGCATCCGGGCGGGACCGGGCCAGTGGGTAAGCTTGAGAGCGCATTTGGTATAAACTCCCATGCCGCCCCGTGCTCCCCGGGAACCACGGCAGATGCCCCTGAGACTGGGTCCGGGACCTTCGCCGCAAAACCAGCCGGCGCCGGAACCCAGGGAGCCGGTCCTGACTATATCCCCGGTAGGGGTAACCCATTCCATTCCCAGCAGGTTTTCCGAGTTGTGCCCCATCCAGAAAGAACTGGGACCGGGACCACTGTAAGATGTGGCACTCGCCAGTGGAGAGGTGGAAGCACCGGCTCCGATCACATTCATATTCAGTCCCAGCTTCATCAATTCAGCCTGAAGATTGGCACAGATTACGTAAGGCTCGACTACGGCATACATGTTCTTTTCATCGATTTCAAGGATACGCCCCATCCTCCTCAAGTCCAGTTGTACCGTATCATCGCCATCTTTCTGCGGAGCGCAATAAAAATACCAGCCGGTCGAATAAGGCTTGACCTTGGTCTTGTAGCGGTTGCATATTTTCACAATAGCCTGTACTTCGGCTGTGTTTTCCGGCATCAGCACCGCTGCGGGGCGGGGCATAAAATGACTCTGTTCGGGCCGGGCCACCTCGGCCAGCCATTGGAAAGCATATGAATCCAGCAGTGCCGGGTCGTCGGAGATATTTCCGGCGCCGACAGCCTCTTCCAGTTCCCGGTATTCTTCCTTTGAAATAGCCATTGCTTCTCCTTTATTTGATCGCCTGTTGAACGATCTCCACAATATCCAGTACCTTCATCTCCAGTCCGCCGGCTTTAACTGCATCGATAAAATTGCGTTCGCAGCCCGGACAGGCGCTTACAATAGCTTCAGCCCCGGTGGAGCGGGCTTCTTCCATTCTCTCTCCGGCAGTCCAGGTGGAAAACTCCGGATAGGACTCGCGGACACCACCCCCCGCTCCGCAGCACCAGGCATACTCCCTTATCCTTTCCATTTCCACCAGTTGCAATCCGGGGATGCTCTTCAATATTTCGCGGGGTGGTTCATAAATACCCCAGGCGCCGTTATAGCGGGGCCTGCGGGGTTCGTATGTCACGATTTGACCCCTGATCTTTTTTTCTTTCCCCTTCCAGGGAACATAAGGTTCACCCTGCCTGCCCAGATGGCAGGGATCATGATAGGTAACCGTTAAAGGGACGCTGCGGTCAAGTACCAGCCTGCCTTCTTGAATAAGACGGCTGATGTATTCTACCGTATGGAGGACTTCGAACTGCGACCCCAGCTCCGGATAAAGACGTTTGAAGGCATGATAACAATCAGCGCAGGAGGTAACGATGGTCTTTGCTCCGCTGGCGTTCCAGGCTTCAATATTATGTTTGGCACAATCATTGAACTCGGAGCGGTACCCCATGTCGAAAGCCCGTCCTCCACAGCACATTTCAGCCTTACCCATAATGCCCACATCCACTCCGGCCTTCAACAGCAGTGATACAGCCGAGCGGGCGTTTTTCTGTATTTCAGTGTCATAGCTCAACCGGCATCCCGCATGAAAAACCACCCCGGCCTTTTCTCGGGTAAGGTCCTTTATTTCCAGACCTTCAGCCCATTGGCCCCTTTCGCTCCCCGGCTTTTGCACCAGGTTATGTTCTTTATGTAAACTCTCAATCAGCGCCTGGTGCTGAGGCAAACACTGTCCGTCAGCATTCATTTTAAACCTGAACTCCCGCATAGCCTGGAGCGGTTCCATATCATACCGGCATACCTTGCAGGTTACGTCACATGACCCGCACAGCAGGCAATTGTAGGCGATATCCATAACACGGGGTGTGTAGCTGCTCCTGCCTTCCAGCAGCGATAATGCGGCAGAAAGCCGGCCTCCGGCAGAATAGGGCTGGAATTTGTTATATTCCACGCTGGGACAGCCTTTGGAATACCGCCAGCTTTTCACCTGGTCGATGGGTACCCATTTACAATATGAGCAGCGCGTGCATCTCAGCATATCGGCGCGGTAGTCTTCTAAAGTCATTTTTCCCTCCTGGTTTCAATTAAACCGGAAAGCACAGCTTTCCCGGATTGAGGATATTGCCTGGATCAAATATCTTCTTCAGGTCTTTTAAAAGGGCGGCAGCCTGCGGATCACGTTGATAGGCTAACTGGGCCCAGCTCCCGTAAGGCCTGGAAAAATAGGCCCCCATCTTAATTAGCTCAGCCCCGGCCAGGTCAACCAGCTTTTTCGCTTTCTCCGTCTCGGACTTATCATCCGGATTGTAATACAAATTGAATTCACAGTGATGGGATACTCCCTGGTGCTGCGGCTGGATATAAACGCCTATTTCCGCCGCCGGCCACTTGACTGATTCGGCTAAAGAGTAGACCAGTTTGACAAAATCCGGGGTCCTGTCGAGCGTGGAAAGGAAGAAGACTTCCTGGCAGCCGCCTCTGGATTTCAGCTTCCAGTAAGGTTCCCCCGAAGGATGCATCAAAGCTCCCAGTACCCGTTCGCCCTGGATCCCGGATATGGCATTTACAAGAGAAAGCCCATATTGCCGGCAGTTTTCACTGATATCGTCCTCCTGCACCTTCACTCTTTCCTCCGGCAGGATGTCCCGGCCGGCAACTCCTGTCAATATCATCCATGCGGGCAGCTTCTCCCGCAGCTTCTCAATTTCTCCTGTATTACTGCCCAGTAAACAGGCCAGCGTAGAACCATTTACAATCAAAAATTCATCCCCCAGCCTTACCCTCAAAAGCCTGTAGGCGCAGTCAATCAAGTCCTCAAGATTTGAAGCCGGAATAAAATAAAGCCGGTGTGCCTTTGGCAAAATTTCGCACCGGATGGAAGCCCATGTCACAATGCCCAGGCTGCCCTGGGCGCCGGAGACCAGGCGGTACCAGTCCGTCTCCTGGGGCCCCTTGGGGTCTATCTGCGCCAGTCCCCTTTCCCATTGCTTTTCCAGGGAATGCGTCCCGGACCCGGCTTCACCTGTCCAGAGCATTTCTCCCCTTCCCCAGACTACCTCCAGGCACCTCAGCGGATCTGGCAAAGACCAGTTGTATTTAGGTACCAGCGTCGGCTGTCTCTCCAGCAGACTGGCTATAACCGATTTGTTGGCTCTGGGAAGCAGCGGGGTTGAAACCCTCAGGCCCTCTTTAGTCAGTTCCGGCTGAAGCTGCGCATAGGTTACCCCAGGTTCGATTACGGTCATGCGGTTCTTGCGGTCGATTCGTAATATCTTTTGCATTCGGCTGAGATTCAGCATCACCGCACCGGGTACTCCGGGAACGGTATCTCCATAGAAGTGCGGCGGACCGGAACTTACCGGTATCAGCGGCGTCCGTGTTTCGTTGGCCAATTGCACTATCTTTTGCACCTCGCCGGTGTTAACCGGGCTGACAGCCAGCAGGGGTTCCATTGCCGGGGTAAAGCTGTTATCTTCAGAATAACTATTTAAAACGTCCTGGGAATCTGCGACCCGCTCCGGACCAACGATTTCCGCCAACCGGTCGCGAATACTTTTCCTTTCCTGTCTGGATACCATTCTCGGCTCCTTTGTACAGTTTCTATTTTTAATGATGCCCTGTAACCGGAAAATCACAGTACTGCTCATTGACATCGTTTATTTCCATTATGTCTGTTATAACAGTTTAGACCTTGTTTTAGCAAGTGGAAAAGACGGGGCCCCCGGGAGTTATAAACTACTGACAGCCCTGTCAGGCTGAACTATACGATATATTTATATGTGCAACAAAATAAGCTACAATGAAAGGCATTACGCGGATTATTATTTCCCCAAACGCCTATTCGCTGATTGAGTTCACCGGCAAAAATACAAATAACGCAATTTTAAAAGGAGAAACGAGCAATATGGTGAAAACAAAATACGGGAAATACATTTTAAAGGCTTCAAAGCGGAAAAACCCGCAGGGGAACGCACCAGCCGTAACCCCGATAGAACTGAAGGGGCTGAAAGACTGGGGCGGCATCCAGCACCGGCTGAAATGGAATTTCGTTACACAGCCAATCGTGATAGAAGACACACCCCATACCCATGATTTTGATGAATTTATGTGTTTCTTTGGATGCGATCCCGCTGGCGGACCTGCTTTCGAAGCAGAAGTAGAGCTTTCACTTGGCGCAGAAGGAGAGAAACAAATCATCAAAGCCCCTTCAATAGTGTGCATACCGAAGGGTCTGATACATTGCCCCATCAAATTTAAAAAAATCAGCAAACCGGTGATGTACTGTCAAATATACCTTGCGCCTGAATACGTCGTAAAACCGGTATCCAGGTGACCCTGACATCTCATGGACGATCTTCACTATTTTGATGTTTGTAAAGGAGAAAAAAGCCAATGGCTGAATTGAAATATCAGAAATATGTCCTGAAAGAACCAAAAATCAATTTACCCCCTAAAAAACCCACAGAAGCCTTTATCGTAAGTTTGATGGAAGGCAATATACCCGGGCTGCCGAAAATCGACTGCAACTTCAATTTCGTGGTCGTCCTGGCGCCCCATGTCCTGGCGGACCCTCCTCACAAGCATGATTGCGATGAGCTCCTCTTTTTCATTTCAACCGACCTGAATAACCCGGTCGATCTGGGTGGTGAAGTTGAGATAGCGCTGGGCGAGGAGTGGGAAAAGAACGTAATTAACACCTCCGGCATTATCTGCCTTCCCAAAGGGGTCCAGCATTGCCCGATTTATGTTAAAAGAGTAGACAGGCCTTTTGTTTTCGGGCATTGCCTGCTGGCATCCAAATACGGCTCCGATGCGCCCCCCGTAGTATAACCGGTTCGGACCGTTAACCTGCTGTTGTAAAAATCCCCTGCAATTGAAATTTCAATTGCAGGGAAGTAAATATATCCGGAGTGGATAACGGAAGGCCAGGATCAATTCAACGATGTTGTATGTTGAGTCGTCAGGTTTCCCCGGGTACCGCTTCATCTCTGTTCTTTTCCCTGGTAATCAGGATTTCGTCAATTTTAGCACCTGTCATTTTGGTAATCGCAATTATCAGGTCATTGTACCTTAAACGTTCCCCCTGTTCGGGAATCCGCCCAAGCAGGTTCAGGACAAAACCGGCTACCGTATCATAATCCCCCTCGGGCAGTCCCAATTCCATCTCATCATTGGCGTCTCCGACATTCATGCCGCCGTCTACCTGGAATGTGGTATCATCCAGCATCTCAAATTCTTTTTGTCTCAAGGTCAGTTCTTCTCCAACCGGTCCGACGATTTCGGCTACCAGTTGTTCCAGGGTCACCACGCCCGCCGTACCCCCATACTCATCGACCACAATGCAGAGGTTTTTGTTTTGATTCTGCATTTCCACCAGCAGCTCACCGATCGGTTTGGTTTCAGGGGCCATGCAGGGAGACTTGATCAACGGATCAATAGGCTTGCTGTTATCACAGGTCCCCTCAGCCTGTGTCAGCAGTATGTCTTTTACCCTCAATTCCCCGACAATATTATCCCTGCTTTCTTCAAACACGGGAAAATAGGATTGCGGGTGTTCCTTGTAAATCAATAAAAAATCGGACAGTATAGTACCCTTCTCGACAAACACCACTTCAGGACGCGGGACCATAACTTCGCGCACAAGCTGCGAACCGAAATCAAAAACATTGTGCAGCATTTCCGCCTGTTCCGCTTCCACCGTACCTTCGCGGTGCCCGGCTGAGATGAGGGCATGAAATTCATCCTCGGTTATGGTTGGCCTGGGATCAACCTTGCCGAACAATGATGTTAACTTCAGCCCGGCATGATCAAGTATATACAACAAAGGAGAAAGCAGCTTCATTATCAGGCCAAGTGTGGTGGCATAAGCCAGCGCCAGCTTCTCTCCATTCCGCACTGCCAGGCTTTTAGGGAAATACTCGGCAAATATCAGCATAACTACTGTCAAAATAATAACTGCCAGGGCTGCTCCCAGGTTCTCCCCCCACAGCGTAACGGCCAGGATGGTGCCGGTAACAGCCGTCCCGGATTTAAAAAGGTTGATGCAAAACACCATCAGCGCATAAAATCTCCCCGGATTTTCCATGATACCGGCTGCTTTTTTCGCTTTTATATCGCCTGAATCCGCCAGATGCTGTAAATGGATCCTGGATATTTCGCTAAACGCAGCCTCTGCGCTGCGGAAGAAAAAGGCCAAAACCAGGCAGACCCAAAACAATATGATTAGCAATCCGTTTATTCCATCCATATTATCCGGATTGTAACAACCGCTTGATTGCATTGTCAAAAAGATTAGTCAATTTTTTGTCCCTCATTTACATCAATAGAATGGGATTTGTTGTTAATGTCTTTAGATGACAGCTATTTTGGCGTAGCTATCCGCCGGTAGCCATCAGGACTAGTACTACCCGGTCGCCGGGCTGAATTCGAATGTTGCTATCACCGGGCTGAGACTGTCCGTTTACAATGAAACTGTAATTCTCTATCAGCTCATTCCGTCCCCGGCAGATAACCTGGCCTTCCAGGGCAGGCAGCCGTCGTTTGAGAGCCCGGATGACATCTTTTAAGCCGGAGTTATCATCCAGCTCCACCGCCGTTTTATACTGCTGCGTGATATCCTGAGGTATACCGTACATTTCAACGTTCAAAGAAAACATCCGTACCCCCTGTTCTAAGACAAAGCAGGCTGGCTTTCCCCGGAAATTCATCTTGCCGGTTCCGCCAGCCTGACCCTCATGTTATGAAATTCTAGGCATGCGACGTGGAAGGCCCGGAAGGAGCAGCGGGAGCGGGAGGCCAAAGCGCCTCAGCCACTTCATCCAGTCCCAGTGACAGGAGTTTCTTTTTGCTGGGCTTGCCGGTAAGCAGGTCCCAATCCATGGCCCCAAGACTCCAGCTGTCCTGGTCTACCATGGGAGCGGTTACTCCTGCCAGAGGACCTTCCTTGAGCGGCGGTGTGCCGATAATCCTGGGATGGATCTTCCAGTTGCGTTCATAAATACCTTCCCGCAGGTTGAAAGCGTGTCTCAATGTAGCAATTCTCTCACCGGCCTTCAGCATATCCTCTGTCGTCCATTTCTCTCCAGTAACAGCGGTCATAAATCCAGCCATCTTAGCCGGAACATCCGGAGCTCCGCCAAAACCATACCCCACGAAGCAGAGTCCCAGGGAATTAACCAGCATCTTGCCAAAGGCATTCGGACCAAATCCGGAAGTATGACGTCCCGGAGTGGCATCCATATGGTATCCGGCAAAAATCGAACGTCCCCCCATCAGCAGTTTCGGATCATGCATACCCAGCTCCTGTCCACCGATGTGAATAGCGAATTGTTCTGCCCCCTTGCCTATTTTTTCAGCCGCCACCTTCACACCATCGGCCAGTACATTCCCCAGCCCCTCTCTTTTAGCTATTTTTTCCAGTATTTCAATCATGGATTTGTGGTTGCCCCATCCCAGCTCGATGCCGCCCGTATCCTGTTTGGTCAGGATGCCGTTTTCATAGCACTCTATGGCGAAAGCTACTACCGTGCCGGCTGAGATGGTGTCCAGCCCGTACATGTTGCAGATATCGTTGGCCTTGTTAATAGCTTCAGGGTTAGCGGAGCCGCAAAGCACCCCGAAACTGGCCTGCGTTTCATATTCGGGACGGCGGGCTCCGGCGGCATATTGATAATCTCCGGTGCCCTCTTTTAAAACAGCCTTGCAGGCAATGGGACAGTGCCAGCATCCGGACAGCTTCTCCACATATCCGGCCACGACATCTTGATTGAGACCGCTGCGGTCAGGCACATCGACCACACCCACGCCGCCCCAGTTTTTTACGGGAGAGTCTCCTGTGTGGGCCGAGTTGAAGGCCATACTCGATGTCCCGTATTTGTGCATGTTTTCCATGTATGACTTGCCCTGTGGCCCCGGCGCCTGGAGGGACTTTACATGCTCCATTCTCAGCTTCGTCAAAGTCTCTTTGTCGGCAATGGTTACTTCCATACTGCCTCTGGCTACAACCGCCTTCAGTTTTTTAGACCCCATTACCGCACCCAGACCGGAACGGCCGGCGGCTGAACCGTGATCGGTCATAATAGAAGCTATCAATGACATTTTTTCACCGGATTGGCCGATACAGCACACACGCGAATCCTTGCCGTATTCAGCCGTGAGCGTATCTTCAGTCTCATAGGCATCCTTGCCCCAGAGGTGTGAGGCATCCTTAATTTCCGCTTTGCCGTTGTCCAGCAGCAGATAGACCGGTTTTGATGAAATGCCGGTGAAAAACACACCGTCAAATCCGGAAAACTTCAGATAAGGGCCGAAATAGCCCCCTGAATTGGCATCTCCCCACCCCCCGGTAAGGGGCGATTTGGCCACTACTGCAAAGCGGGCGCCGGTCGGTACCAGGGTACCCGTAAAAGGCCCGCTGACTATACCCAGGGTATTTTCCGGGCCCAACGGGTCCACCCCGGCCTTCTGGCGGTTGTACAATATCCTGACGCCAAGGCCGTATCCACCCAGGTAGTTGCGGTACAGGCTTTCGTCAGGTGTTTCTTCTTTGATCTCTCCGCTGGAAAGGTTAACAAATAACAGTTTACCCATGTATCCTTTAATCATGTCTTTTCCCCTTTTGCTGATGATTTATCTTATGTACTAATTGTATCAGATTTTGAAGATAAGCCAATAATCTATCCCGGCTCAACTAATAAGTCGGAAATTATTGCTTACCCCAGCAGATTCCTCCCGGCCAGTCCTTCAATGACTTCCTGCAAACCGAGCTGTTCCAGCCTGGCGCGGGTTGGAAAACCGTTTTCCACATTCCAGCCGCGCAGTGCATAATATTCGCTTTTAACCTCTTCAAATTCCCGGCGGTCGATCACGGCGCCCTCGCGGGATATTATTTTGCCCTGCGGTCCCGGCATAAGCGCCTCCGGATTATAAAAGACCTCTCCTTTTTTCAGTGGCTCACTGAAAAAATAGTCCATCAGCCGGTCACCATGGCGCCCGCCCCACCCCTGGGTGAGCAATATGGCCCTCTGTAGATTGGCTATTCTTTCTCCAATCCGGTAAATCTCCTCTTCACTGGTTTCGCGTCCGGTTATGGCGGAATAAATCCTGCTCTCCATGCCCGGGTCGCCGATATGCCCGTCCGGGTAGTCCGCAAAGGTCAAATTCATAGGCCAGTGGACATCGCATAGCACCAGGCTCTCCTGGGCGAAAGACCTGTCCTGGACCGTTTTGGCGGCCAGGGCCTTCCCTTCGAAAGTTGAAAAATCGGCTGCCGCCGGGCCTCCCCAGAACCTGCCTGCCAGCTCAACCAGATCATCCGTAGTCAAAAAAGCCCCTTTCATCCCCCTCATCCCGGTGCACCAGTTGATCAGGGTATTGCCGGCCACGGCATGCAGCTGAGAAACAGGCCGGCGGGGTTCGGTGGCATAAAACAGGGCGGTGGTTAAAATCAACCTGGGGTCATAGTCCTTGGTCTCACTGGTGGGGGTAGCCACATACCTGTTCAATATGGCCAGGGCTTGATTCCCCAGCGACCGGGCGGCAGCGGAAGTCCCCTGCGCCAGGAGATCGCCGAAACCCTCTCTGAAAGATATCAGCCGTACCAGCTTCTCAATAAAATCAGGACTGCCGTATGCGGAAAAAGGTATACCGGTCTCTCTTTCACTCAAAAGGCCTTCCCGGTAGCAGTCCATCAGCCAGAGCATCATCGGCATCAGGACAACCGTATCCAGGCCATATCCATCACACAGCCGGATGGCTTTGAGGCGCACTTCGTGATTCACCGGGTTGTAATATTCCGACACTGCTTTGGTGTAGACCCCCTGAGCCTGGCAAAACGACTTGAAACGCCGGCCGTTTTCAGCCACATAGCTCTGGCGGTTGCAGCCGATGCCGCAGCCATAGCAGTTTTCTTTAACCGTTATTCCCGGCACAGCCCATGGGGAAGGACCGGCAAAAACCGGCCCCCTCATCTGCCTCAGCCGTTCGACCAGTTGCTGAAGCCCGTCAGGGTTGGCTGCAGTGGGTTTGCCGCTCCCTGCAACAGCCACGGCCTTCAGGTTTTTTGAACCCATCACCGCCCCCAGGCCACCCGAGATAGAGGCCCCTCCATCCGCCAGCGCAGTGGCAAACACCACCCCATGTTCGGCGGCGGGACCGATAGCCAGCACGGCCGTCCCCTTTCCCAGTTCAGTCCTTATGTCCTCGGCAGTATTAAAAGCCGTCATGCCCCACAGAGCCACAGCATCCCTGGTCTCGACGATGCCGTCATGGATATATAAATAGACCGGCCTGTCCGCTTTTCCCAGGACGGCCAGGGCATCAAACCCGGCGGCCTTTAAGAATGGTCCCCAGCGGCCTCCCAGGTTGCCGCAGGAAAAGTACCCGGGATCACGCAGGGGGGACTTTCCGCACATGTTCCAGCGGCACCCGGCAATACCAAAAAAGCCCGTGGTCGGACCGGTGGCGCATACCAGGCAATTTTCAGGATCCATCGGGCCTGCATCAACCGGCGCCATCTCCCAGAACAACCGGGCAGCCAGCCCCTTGCCGCCGATAAAACGCCTGGTATATTCCTCATCTGGCAGTGCTGCGCTTACCCCGGCAGTCAAATCAACCTTCAGTATCTTTCCGGCATATCCAAAATCGGTCATCAGCCCCAACCTCAGCCAGGGTTATTACATACGGGTATTTCCCCCGGCTGTTTTGGATATTATTGTAATTGTTGATGGATGCCCGGCGCAAATACTGTCTGAAATTAACTATCTGCCAACAACGGCGATATGCTATAATAGTCCTTAATTCAGGAACTCCGGTTCCTTAACGCTTCCGGCTCATCTTTCAACCTTTATTGCTTTATCTTGATCTGAGTTTTCCCTTATTTCCCGAACAGGGCTAAAATAAGGTTATACTTAACAATATTCTTATAGGAGGGTATTTTATGAAAGCTGCAATCTGTTACGAGTTCGGTAAACCCCTGGTTATCGAAGAGGTTGATATTGTTGCTCCCGGAAAAAACGAGGTAAGGATCAAGGTCGCTGTTGTGGCCATCTGCCACAGCGATATACATGACATGAAGGGTGAACTGCCGGGAACGGTGCCCTTCCTGGGCGGACACGAAGTAGCCGGCTACGTTGAAGACATCGGGCCGGACGTTACCACCGTAAAATTGGGAGACACGGTCGTCGTTTCCTTGCTGAAGTCCTGCGGAAAATGCCATTTTTGCATTACAGGCATGCCTCACCTCTGCGACGGCTTCGGCCCCCCCAAACAGGATGTTCGTATAACCAACAAAAAGGGTCAGCCCATTGCCGTCAAGGGCGGGGTGGGCGGATTTGCCGAATACGTCGTAGTTCATGAATCATCGCTGTCAGTGGTGCCCAAAGAAATGCCAGTCGACCGCGCCGCCCTGCTGGCCTGCGGTGTAATTTCCGGCTGGGGTGCGGTGGTCAACCGGGCGAAAGTAAGACCCTTCAACAGCGTGGTTGTGATAGGCACCGGCGGCGTTGGCCTGAACGCCATCCAGGGGGCCGCCTATTCGGGGGCATACCCGGTCATTGCGGTCGATGTCCTGGACAACAAGCTGGAAGCGGCTAAAAAATTCGGCGCCACTCATACCGTCAATTCCAAACAGGTTGACCCCATAGATGCCGTCAAAAAACTGACCTCCGGCAGAGGCGCCGAGTTTGTTTTCGTAACGGTCGGCAGCGTCCCGGCCATTCTCCAGGGTTTCAGCATGTCCTGTTCGCGCGGTATGACCGTCATTGTCGGCCTGCCCAACATCAAAGATACCCTGACCATGGTGCCCATGCACTTCATCCGCTCGGAAAAGACCCTTTGCGGTGGCTTCATGGGTTCCACCAACATCAAGGAAGACATCCCCAACCTGGTCAGGCTGTATCAGAAAGGCGTGCTCAAGCTGGATGAGCTGATCACCGGCCGCTATCCACTGGAGAAGATCAATGAGGCTGTAGCAGAAGTTGAAAGGGGCGAAGCCCTGCGCAACGTTATCGTCATGAGCAAGTAGTAATTTAATTAGGAGGCCTAATTTGAAAGCAGCAATATTATACGAAGCCAACAAACCCCTGGTAGTGGAAGACGGCGTTACTCTTGACGACCCGGGAAAAAACGAGGTAAAGGTGAAAATTGCGGTGACAGCCGTCTGCCACAGCGATCTCCATTTTTTCAAGGGTGATCTTCCGGCCAAACTGCCCGGCCTGGCCGGACACGAAGTGGCCGGTTATATCGATGCGGTGGGCGAGGGCGTCACCGCCTTCAAACCCGGCGATACCGTGGTAGTGGGTACGGTCACCTCCGGCTGCGGCCACTGCTATTACTGCACCATCGGCCTGCGCCAGTTCTGCACCAACCGGGGTGGCCCGGGACAGGGCCATCACGTTAACAGCAAGGGTCAGCGCCTTTCCCTGATGGCCGGTCCTGTGGGCGGATTTGCCGAATACACCACTGTCAAGGAAGGAATCGTCACCAAAATACCCAAAGATATGCCCCTGGACAAAGCCGCTCTGCTGGCCTGCGGGGTGACCTCCGGCTTCGGTGCCGTGGTCAACCGCGCCCAGGTCAAACCCTTCAACAGCGTCGTGGTCATCGGCACAGGCGGCGTCGGCCTTAACTCCATCCAGGGCGCCAAATTCTCCGGCGCCTATCCCATTATCGCCGTGGACATCCTGGACAACAAGCTGGAATTCGCCCGCCAGTTCGGCGCCACCCATACCATCAATACAAAAACAGAGAAGGACCCCGTTGACGCCGTCCGCAAAATCACCTCCGGCAGAGGGGCGGACTTCGCCTTCA
>CAYLVC010000005.1:0-16071 GCA_964387005.1 uncultured Dehalococcoidales bacterium
GCAGATGGAGAAAAGGTTAAACAGTGAGGAAGGAAAACAAGCCTATAAACAGAGATATAAAATCGAGCACAATATAGCCGAGCTAGCCCGCAATTGTGGGATGAGGCATAGTCGCTATCGCACTTTACCTAGAGCCGGTATCCATACTTTGCTGGCTGCCATCGCTTCTAATGTGAAAAGGATGACGAGATTAGTATGCCCTCGCATCGGCAACGTCTCTCCTTTATTGAACCTATCGCCATAAAACCCGGTGACGACCTCCTGAAAGGGAGAGAAGCACCTTAAATAGTGAGGAAAATATGCACTGAAAGACCGGTCCGAAGTTGAATAAAGTGATTTTTTAAAAAACCGCCAATGGAGGGATGGAAGAATTTTTTTAAACCAGGACTTCTTCAGCAGTCTGAATACACAGAACCCGCGCTTTCGAAATTAGCTTTAAATTGGGAAATTGCAACCCAAAATCTTCCGGATTTGTTACAAAAGACGATTTTTCTTTAAGGTGTTAAATACAATAACTATCCGGCTTGACGATATTGGTCAACCAATTCAGGTCTGGTTGGCCCTAATGAACCCTCCTCTGCTTATTTAATAAATTTGAGAATACTCCATAGCTTGCTGTGGGGATGAATCGCGAGGAGGCTGGAGGCAACGTTCCTTCGCTCCCATGAATACCTCGTAGCTAGCTGCAGGGTAATTCACTCAAACGATACTGTTCTGAATGTTGTATTTTTAATATTTCCTTTTATCCGGAGAATAATTTATAATTATACTAATATTGTATAATTTGTATAATTAATGGTGTGATATATGGAAAAAATCAAAAATAGGGCCATCTCCAAAGAAGCGAAGATATTCAATAATTCTATCAGGTTATTCAAAGGCAGTGATATTAAAAAAGTCACGATGGATGATATCGCCAGCCTTTCAAATGTTTCCAAGATGACGATATATAAATATTTCGGTGATAAAGAATCATTATACCAATATATAGGTAGAGCGCTGTTAGACCGCTGTTATAACGAGCTGATAGATCAATTCAACTCTGAAAAAAAATTTGTCGAAAAAATGGTTCGTTGTACCTCGGTATTAACTATTTTCATAGCTGAGGAAAATTTATCGTTATGTATCAGGTTGGGAACACTAAATGATGAAGTAAAAGACCATCTTGTTCAATTTAATAAAAGAATCAGAGCACTACTAATTGATCTCATTCAAGAAGGTAAAAACCAAAAATTGATTTACGCGGATATCAGCGATGAATGTATTTACCGTTATGTCGATATGGGGCTGAGTTATTTTCAGCATAATCCGGAATATCGCCAAAAAATACTATGCGATGCCGCATTCAGGCAAGAATTTATGTCATTCCTTTGGAAAAATGTTTTTATTGATTACTCCATTTTTCCATTGAAAATGGATATCATAAAATGACAAAACCTACCAATACCGATCTTATTATCAATAATGTCAATATCCTGACCATGGTCGATAATAGCATACTATGGGATAAAGCGATCTTAATTCACGATGGACGTATTTCCTGTATTGATGAAAGAATTCGCCATCCGGAAGGTTTTCAGAATCTGATTGACGGTCAGAATGGATATATTTTGCCCGGTCTGGTTAATATGCATACCCATCTGGGAGATAACCGGCTTGATTTGCTTTTATATCTGGTTAATGGCGTTACGTCTATACGGAATATGTGGGGATATGAAGGTTTTCGTTTTAGACAATGGCTGTTCGGAGCCAGAATGTTCAATCACCTTCAATTAAAAAAAAAGATAGCAGCTGGAAAGATAATAGGCCCCAGCATCTATACTGCTGGTCCATTATTGGATGGCGACCCTCCCTTTTTCCCTCGTTTTATGTCTCTCCATCCTGTCAAAGAAAAAAAACAAATTGAACGGATTATTCGGGAGCAGGTCGATCAAGGGTACGACTTCGTTAAATTCTATTCCAATTTATCTGTATCCAGCTTCGACGATATCGTCGAAATTGCCGGACAATATGCCATTCCGGTCGCCGGACATGTCCCTGATTCGGTGGATATTCAGCATGTGCTGGAATCAAAAGTATCTTCAATTGAACATTTATATGGCTTTATCAATCCTTATCATCCGGAGTGTAATAAAACCAGACAGGAAATCACTCGTCTGGCAGCTTTGGCTGCCGCCAACGGTGTTTGGAATTGTCCAACCCTCATCGCTCATGAACGTTTATCTGATATCGAAAGAAAGCCTGAGTTTGAGCACGAGTATCAGATGAATTATATCGCTCCTCGAAATCGAAGGTCTATGCGTTTCCTGATGAAAGCCTCGTACGACTTTTATCATAAAAGGGGATTAAAAGGAAACCATGTTTATATGGAAGATTATTTTAATATTATCCGGCTACTCAAAAATGAAGGCGCCGGTATACTTTTGGGCACAGATAAAAGCGTACCTTATGTTGTAGCCGGTTTTTCCGAGCATGCTGAAATGAAACTGCTCCTCCAGGCTGGCTTGAGTAACTATGAAGTACTACAAGCTGCTACCGTCAATGCTGCCAGATGTCTTAAGAAAGAAAACGAATTCGGAACCGTAAAAAAGGGGGCCTCGGCTGATTTGATTTTAACCTTGGAAAATCCCTTGATTAATTTGAATACACTTTTAAATCACGCCGGAGTGATTAAGTCCGGTGTCTTTTATTCCAGAATGAGATGTAACGAGATACTAAACAGCATAAAAAATATCTCTTCAAAGCAAATAATCTGAACCGGAGAACAGTGGTGATTCTTATTATTGAGGGAGGCTGTTGTAAAATTTTATTAAATTGTTGCAAGGATTTGTTAAAGTTTAGCAAGCAATGGTGGGCGGTCGTGTTCAATAGGCAGAACTTTTACGCTATCTTTCAGTCTAACTTAACTACGAACAATACAAAGAATAGCAGCCATCAAAAGATGGCTGGTTGAGCGGAGAATACCTAAGACTAGGCATACCCACCTCGGGGAGTCGGTAAGCTTTTGTATTCATCCTTAGATTCAATGATATTTTTGATAAGCTGAATTAGCTCCCTGAGATTGGAAGCTTGAGCATCAGGGTTTTTAATCTTATCATCCCACTGCAACTCTTTGATTCCACTTTTATACTGCACTTTGAAGTAATAGCTAGAATGCGGAGTGACCATTGTGGTAGGGCTGCCGGAGGGTACTTTAACGAAAAAATTGTCAGGATATTCGAAGAAATTAATTTCTTCCATTTTTTGCATAATCCGTATCATTTCTTCAGGGGTTAAACTTAACTGCACTGTAATCGATGGGTCTACTGTCATATCCTTGGTGAAGGTTCCGGCGAAGGTGTTAAGTTCATTCTTTGCCTCGACTCCATATTTAAATACTAAATTAATACTGGACGTTGGAGAAGTAGATGGGACATTGGGAGTTGGTAGAGGTGTTCCGCCCTGAGCGGAAAAAACCGCTTCGCCGGATGGAAGTACATCAATTTCCCACCAGTGATAGGTATGTGAAAGAGTGGTGCTAGGCCCTGGAGTCAAACCGTCTGGCCAATTCCAATAATAAGTAAAACGGAAATGGACCGTTTTATCCGGGCGAACTTCTATCTGAGTAGTACGGACTGCGGCTGCAGCATGGTCCCAGCCTGTTCCTCCTCTCCTGGAGAATTTTTCCGGCCCAACCTGGGCAGGTAATAGCTGGCGAGCTATCGTGAATGCCCAGCCGGGGTCACCGGCCAGTATTTCATCGAACTCCCAGCTTTGTAAAAGACTATTGAGGGCAGTGACAGTGTCATCGGAAGCATCGGTACGGCAGACTATATGAAACCCTAAAAGTCGTCCCCATTTAAAGAAGCTAACAATCTTAGCTTGAGCAGAGGCATCCTGTCGCCAGTCATGGGGTGTGATTAAACCGCTCAGGTCATTCAGGGCGTATTCCGAAGGTTCATTTCCAGGAGGAGCCGCCAGGGTTACGTTTTCTACCAGTGCTACATAAGCTCCGCCAGCCGGTACCTGAGATATTATCGTTTGAGGGTTTAAAGCCACCCCATTATCTACAGACATCTCACGCGCCCAGAAACCCTTTTGGCCCCAGCTATTAAAAGCCGCATACCCTTTGATCTTACTTCTCACCAGGGATTCCGGCCCTTCTGCGACAGTCCAGCCCTGGGGTGACTGGACAGTCAAATGGAATTGATCGGATCGAAAAAGCTCGGGGTTTAAAAATGGAGATGCAGGCGGGCTGTTAATCGGACTAACCTGGGCTGAATCTTCGCTAGCACATCCCGGTAGGACCACTGATACTATCAATATAATTATAACCAGGATAAATAGCAGGTTTATACGGCTTTTCATCGTGCTACCTCCGGTTCTTCTTATAGATAATAACGAATTTTTACTTAAGAGTTACTTTAACGTTACATTGAGATGCAATTATCCGTTTAAGGTTACCTTCTATTATATTTACGAAAAAGCAGCAAAAGTATTACAAGCTTTTCCAGTTAATTCCAAGCTTAACAGATTTTTGCCATGATAATCCAAAACGTGAACTTAGACATCAATGTGGATTTTCAGGAGGTGTTTGTTTGATGTGATATAAGTGTGCTGCTTTTGTATTGTGGATGTGACATGGTGGGCGGTCGTAGGCTCGAACCGTTCAATTTGTTTTCACCCTGCGCCAGGAATTGTGAGGCAGGATGGGAGGAGAGTTGCTAACAAGTCAGTCGTCCAGTAAATCGGCCAGGATGGGGTTGGAGACCAGCACGCAGGCCGGTGTCAGGCGGTAGACCGCCCCGTCGCGGGTGAGGGACTTTTTTTTGACCAGCCGGTCAAGGCGGACGACCAGCCCTATCACGTTTTCATCACCGTATTTCAGTGCCAGATCATTGATATCCAGTCCGTCCTGGAGCAGACGCAGGCGCAAAATGGCCTCCTCGGCAGCTTTTTGCGCCGGTCCCAGCAATTCGGTCTCCTCTATCTGGCCGGTTGGATCGGCGAGGTAGGCATCCAGGTCGGCCCTGTTTTTGAAACGCCTGCCCTCAAGGTGAGAAGCGGCAGCCGGGCCCAGCCCCAGGTATTCACCTCCCTGCCAGTAATTCAGGTTTTGGCGGCATTCATAGCCGGGCAGGGCGAAATTGGAGATCTCATAATGAATGAAACCCCTCCGGGCAAGAAGCTCGCAGGCACATTCATAGAGGTCCGCCTGTTCATCATCCGAAGGCAGGTCGGGCGGCCTGTTCAAGGCCATAGGGGTATGGGGCTCCAGGGAGAGGCAGTAGAGGGAAAGATGCTGGATATCCAGGCCGGCAAGAGTCTCCAGTGTTATGGCCAGTGAACGCTCGTCCTGGCCGGGCAGGCCCAATATAACGTCCGCTGAAATGTTGCTGAATCCGGCCTTTTGAGCTTCGGCCAGGGCGATGGCAGCCCTGGAAGCAGTATGAATCCTGCCGGCTTTCTTCAATTCGTCATCACAGAGGGATTGAACGCCGAGCGAGATGCGGTTGAAGCCCAGTGACAAAGCCTTTTCCAGCAAAGAACGGCTGACCGATTCCGGGTTGGCTTCCAGGGTTGATTCTGCCAGAGCGGAAAAGGAGAAGACCGGCCTCAGTCCCTCGATAAGCTGCTGTAAACCGCCGGCGCCCAGCAGGCTGGGGGTGCCGCCTCCAAGGTAAAGCGTATCAAAGTCCAGCCTGCGGTAACGGCCTGCTTCCTGCCGGACAGCCTGAATATAGACTTCCAGGGAGTCCAGCCGCTGAGGCAGTGAATAAAAGTCACAATAGGCGCATTTGCGCACACAAAAGGGAACATGGACATAAAGCCCCCGCATTTTACTCGTCGTCCATTTTCAGTAAAAGCAGGAAGGCTTCCTGGGGGACCTCGACGGTACCCACCATTTTCATGCGTTTCTTCCCCTCTTTTTGCTTTTCGAGAAGTTTGCGCTTGCGGGTAATATCGCCGCCGTAGCATTTGGCCAGAACGTCCTTTCTGACCGGGGCAATATCCTCCCGGGCCACGATCTTGCCGTTGATGCTGGCCTGGAGGGGGATGGAAAAAAGCTGGCGCGGAATGAGTTTGCGCAGTTTATGAATAAGCACGCGGGCCTTGCCGATGGCGCTGTCGCGGTCGGAAATATAGGAAAGGGCATCGACCTGGCTTTCCTTGACCAGGATATCCACTTTGACCAGGTTGCCCGGTTTGTAGCCGGTGAACTCGTAGTCCATACTGGCAAAACCGCGGCTGACGCTCTTGAGCCTGTCATAGTAGCCCGTAATGATCTCGGAGAGAGGAAACTCGTAAGTCAGCATCGCCCGGCGCTTATCCGGGTGCTCCATGTTGACCAGCCGCCCGCGGCTGGCTTCGGAGAGCTCCATGACCGACCCGATGTGGTCGTTGGGCACGATGATGCGGGCTTCAATGATGGGTTCTTCGATATGGTCGATATACTGGGTTTCCGGGAAGCGGGAGGGGTTATCGATCATGTTCTCTTCCCCGCTGGTGGTAACCACTTTATAGACGACGGAAGGCATGGTGGCGATCAACTCCTGACCGTACTCCCGTTTCAGCCGCTCCAGGGTAATGTCCATATGCAGCATGCCCAGAAAGCCCAGGCGGTAGCCGTGACCCAGGGCGGCGGAGGTCTCTTTTTCAAATATTATGGATGAATCGTTAAGCTGGAATTTCTCCAGAGCGATAGTCAGCTTGGGATAATCATTGGTACTGATAGGGTAAATTCCGCAGAAGACCATAGGCAGGGCCTTCCGGAAACCGGGTATTGCCGGCGTTTCCGGATGGTCGGGAGAAACCAGTGTATCGCCGACATGGATGTCGCCTACCTCGCGGATAATAGCGCCCAGGTAGCCTACTTCACCGGCGCTCAGTTTGTCACAGGGCACCAGGGCAGGGGTAAAATAACCCACCTCGTCCACTTCAAAGGTCTTGCCGCTGGACTTGAGGGTAATCCTGACACCTTTGGAGAGGGAGCCGGAAAAGACCCGTATGTGGGGTATCACACCCCGGTAGGAATCATAATATGAATCAAAAATAAGGCAGCTCAACGGGGCAACGCTGTCCTGTTTGGGTGGAGGCACCTTCTTGACCAGGGACTCCAGCAGTTCCGGAACGCCGCTGCCGGTCTTGCCGGATACCAGCAGGGCATCCGCCGCGGGCAGGCCCAGCATATCTTCAATCTGGACACGGCATTCATCCACCATAGCATTGGGCAGGTCTATCTTGTTGATGACCGGGATGATTTCCAGCCCGGCATCAACGGCCAGGTAGGCATTGGCAATGGTCTGCGCTTCTACTCCCTGGGTGGCGTCAACCAGCAGAATTGCCCCTTCGCAGGCTTCCAGGCTGCGGGAGACCTCGTAATTGAAGTCCACATGCCCGGGGGTATCGATCAGGTTGAGGATATAGTCCTGTCCGTCCGCGGATTTATAGGGGATCCTGACAGATTTGGCCTTTATGGTGATGCCCCGCTCGCGCTCCAGGTCCATACTATCCAGCACCTGTTCGTTATCGGTGGTGTGGAGTACACCGGTCAGCTCCAGTATCCGGTCCGCCAGGGTCGACTTGCCATGGTCGATATGGGCAATGATGCAAAAATTTCTGATGTTTTCCATTACAGTTGAATATTAACATGAGCACCCTCTACAAGCAAGAAAGCTGGCGTTTTTTTCAGCCATCACTCTGGCTTTTTTCTCTATACCTGTCCGTTTAACCAGGTAAAAAACTGCTCCGGCGGGTATCATTTTACTGGACACACAGCAGATACCGCCGGAAACAGAAAGTGTTAGATTACATAATTGAAGACAATAAGCAAGAGCTAAATAAAAAACCGGAGGAAAAAGATGTCCCTGCAATATTCAACCTATCCCCTGAAAATCAGGGGCGATATCCAGGAACCCCTGTCACGCGGTTTGTGGCTGGTAAAATGGCTTCTGGGCATTCCCCACTACATCTGTCTGGCCTTTTTATGGCTGGCCGCATTCATTGTTTCCATCATAGCCTTCTTTTCCATCGTATTTTCGGGAAGGTATCCCGAAGGCCTTTTCAATTTCGTGACAGGCGTAATGAGATGGTCCTGGCGGGTAGGCTTCTGGAGCTATGAAGCCCTGGGAACGGATAAGTACCCCCCGTTCTCCCTGGACCCGAAGGATGATTACCCGGCTGATCTCAGCATTGAGTATCCCGAAAAGCTGTCGCGGGGTCTGGTATGGGTCAAATGGTGGCTGCTGGCGCTGCCCCATTATTTGATCGTTGCGCTCTTCCAGGGAGGCGGGAAAGAGTCCCAGATCGGGCTAACCCAGGTCATCGTAATTTTTGCCGGGGTGGGGCTGCTGTTCACGGGCAAATATCATATGGACTTTTTCAAGTTTGCCATGGGTATGAACCGCTGGAGCTACAGAGTTATGGCTTACGGTCTGCTGATGACGGACAAATACCCGCCCTTCAGCCTGGAATGATAGAAGTGATGGCAGAACGGTTTGCCGGATATGTTCTGAGTTGATTGATGATACGATAAGAATACACTGAAACTAATCTCACTGGGCGACCGCGAGGGTCGCCCTACATTTTTGCACATTACAAATCCGGTACAGGGCACTATTATGTGCGGAATCAAGACAGGTAGAACAGGTAACAAAAGGCCTGTTCATTTATACTATATAAGAGAAGAAATATATTTCATAATTGTTTGACGTACAACAATTATTGCTTAAAATATAGGGAGAATATAGTCATGTCATGGAAAGAAGCCACTATTAACGCTCTTACACGGATGTCTTTACGCCATAAATCAAATTTTCTTACCAGGTCTCAGATAATAACGTAGGAACTTAACAGGATATCACAAGAAGTATCTACTTCCGGACCAGCTATTAGTCATTTACCGGGAATTCAGAAAAAGTGCGGTTTTCTATTTATGTTACTGCTACACCTTCTTCCTTTTCCGGCGACCGGACTAGAGAAGGATGTGCGCAAACTAAAAGAGGCTTTATTCGATTTTTTCCAGGTGAGAGGTGTCATTGAGGGTTACCAGCTTAAAGGCGTCCTCTTTTTTCTGAAGCAGGCTGAGAGAGGCATTGTGTATTTCAAAGCGCCGGTAGACGTTAAAGGGGATGCCCAGGACATGCATAATAATAATTTTGAGATTGATTTCATGGGAAACCATCAAGATCCGTTTGCCGGTGTTATCTCTCACGACCGACTCAAAGGCGGCCAGCGTCCTGACGGCCACCTGGCTGAAGCTTTCTCCTTCCGGGAAGACAGCCTGGGAGGGGTCGGTGAGCAAGTGCCGGTAGAGAACCGGCCACTTCAGTTCGGTTTCACTTCGATGGGCGCCCTGTAACTCTCCCTGGTTGATTTCAATCAGGCCTTCCAGCGGGATGACCTCCAGGTTATGAGGCGCGGTAATGATCTGAGCGGTATGCTGCGCCCGTTTCAGCGGGCTGGCATATGCTGCTTCAATCCCTGTACCGGCAAGTCTGGCGGAGAGGCGCCGGGCCTGGGTCAGACCGGAGGCATTGAGGTCTTCGGCCAACCATCCCATGAAATAGCCGGTGCGGTTGGATTCGGTCTGTCCGTGCCGGACAAGCAGTATTTCGGCAGTCAAGTCGCCTCCTGAGTGAGTTGTTTATCAGACCGGTAATTGCAGGATATCCAGCATTTCCAGTCCGCGCAGTACCATGTTGACGGCAATGGCGGCTAGAAGCAAAGCCGCTACTTTGGAAAAGGCCTTCAATCCGCCGTGCCCAAGTAATTTTACCAGCGTACCACT
Source organism: uncultured Dehalococcoidales bacterium (assembly GCA_964387005.1). Lineage (GTDB taxonomy): Bacteria > Chloroflexota > Dehalococcoidia > Dehalococcoidales > UBA3254 > CAYLVC01. Next base: position 9,770 of record CAYLVC010000005.1, read on the forward strand.
CAGCAAAAAAACTATATAGACGATAACCATATTGATCATAAATGAAATCAGCACCCAGTAAATCGGAAACTGACTTGCCAGCAGGAGCAGGGTAGTAACCGTCGCCGGACCAACAGTCAGCGGTGTTCCAATGGGTACTACAGCCACCATTTCTTCCTTTACTATATCGACCATTCGACCGGTAGTCATATACTGAACGGAAAGCACCAGTAAGACAGTCCCACCGGCAATAGCAAAAGCACCTACCGAAATGCCCATAACCTTCAGGAGAAGCTGACCCAGGAAAAGGAAAAAGAGGCCGACCACCACCGCTGTAATAGTAGCAACGTTGATCATCTTGAATCTTTCGCGGGAATTTTGATCTTCGCTCAGGGAAATAAAGAACGGCAAAGTTCCCAACACGTCGATGACGATAAATAAAGGAACGAAAGTCATGACCAGTGATTCTACCCAGTTGGTGGCTATCATAGTTACTATTTTAACACAACTCGCAGTAAGATTGGCTGATGGATCGACGGCAGGTCAACAATCGATTATTGTTGAATTGGCAGGCTGGTTATGCTATACTACTCTCAGGTAAAAGTGGGAATAAAGCCCACTTTTTTAATTGTGTAAAGTTAATCATATGTAAACTGGAATGTTTGCCTGATATTACCTGGCTGGAGGTTTGGTTCAAAATGAAGAGCGATTTTTTGCTCGCAATAACTCAACTCTCCGCTGAGAAAAACCTGCCTAAAGAAGTAGTGCTGGGAGCTGTTGAAGCAGCTCTGGCCTCTGCTTACCGCAAAGAGCATTTCCTGCCAAATCAAAATGTAGCCGTCAAGATAAGTCCGGTCACAGGCAAGGTTGAAGTGTGGGCGGAAAAAATTGTAGCGGAATCGGTGGTTGACGACCGTAAAGACATCACTCTCTCCCAAGCTAGAAAAATCAACCCGGAAGCCAAAATGGGTGATGCGCTCATGGTGGAGTCCACACCGGCTAATGCTGGGCGTATTGCAGCGCAGACAGCTAAACAGGTTATTTTACAGCGTTTGCACGAAGCTGAACACACTGCCATTTTCGATGAATATGTGGGCAAGTCCAATGATATCATCACCGGAGTGGTGCAGAGGATCGAGGCCAAACAGGTCTTTGTCAATCTGGGGCGTACTGAGGCAGTCCTGCCTCCCGCCGAACAAACAGCCGGAGAAAGATACAGAATAGGACAGCGGTTGAGAGTATACGTGGTGGAAGTAGCCCGTACGGTAAAAGGGCCGAAGGTCATCGTTTCCCGCTCACATCCCAACCTGCTGCGCCGTTTGTTTGAACTGGAAGTACCGGAGGTCTTTAACGGGATTGTTGAAATCAAGTCAATTGCCCGGGAAGCCGGATTTCGCAGCAAGGTGGCGGTAGCCGCCCGACAGGAAGGCATAGACCCGGTAGGCTGCTGCGTCGGACTGCGCGGCATACGCATTCAAAATATTGTTAATGAACTGAACGGTGAAAAAATAGATGTTGTAGCCTGGAACAAAGATATCCCGGCTTTTATTGCTAATGCCCTGAGCCCGGCGCAGGTTATCAGCGTGGAATTGAATAACGATATTTCCACCGTGGTTGTGCCGGACAAACACCTCTCACTGGCCATCGGCAAAGATGGACAAAACGCCAGACTGGCAGCCAAGCTGACGGGCTGGAGAATTGATATCAAGAGCGCCTCCGATGCTGAAAAAGAAAGGGTAGCCCGGACCCCGCCGCCGGTTGAGGTCAAGCCGGAAGTGGCGGCCGCGGCGGCGACACCTGTTGCCGCGGAGCCTTCTGCAGCCCCGGCCGCTGAAGCAGTACCGGCATCTGGAGAAACGCCTGTTGCCCAGCCTGCCCCGGAGATAACGGAAGAAATGCCAGCGGCGGAAGAAGCTGAAACTCTGCTGGAAGAAGAACTGGCTGAGATTACTCTGGATGAAGCCGCAGAAGAGAGTACGGTTGAAGCCCCGAAAGCAGCGGCGCCTGTTAAGGAAGAACCGGAGATCGCCACAGTTTTAAGCTCGACCTTTATTCCTCGCCGGATTATCCAGCCTCGTGATGCTGGAAAAAGCCAGATACGCTTTGCAGAAGATATTTTTACCAACAGGCCCGGACGGTCTGAAGACAAGCCCCGCAAGAAAAAGAAAAAGTTCAGCCATGGCGGCGGGGGTGGCGGCAAAGGTAAGGTAGGAGAGGTGGAAGACGATAGCTAAGCCAGTTAAGCCTGCCAAAAAACACCTGCCACGGAGGACATGTATAGCCTGCCGTAAGGAAGACCTGAAACGGGAACTGGTGAGGCTGGTGTTAATTAAAGGAGCCGGGGTTGAAGTAGACCTTACAGGAAAGAAGTCCGGCCGCGGCGCTTATTTATGTTCGGAACTAAGCTGCTGGGAGAAAGCCGTTGCCGGCGGCAAGCTGGAAAGCGCTTTTCATACCAGCATAAGTGCTGAGAATAAAGAAAAACTTGTAAATTATGCCAAAGGGTTGAATAATACGGATAGTGGTATATAAGGAAGGAGTCTGCTATTGGCCAATGTCGGAAAGCCTGGTGAAGTAAAAGTCGGTGAGCGTACAGATGGAAAGAAAGCCCCTGTAATTGAGCTCCCGGTATCGTTGAGTGTCAAAGATTTAGCCGATCTTTTACATATTAGCTCGATTGAGGCAATCAAGCAGCTAATGCGCGGCGGCATCATGGCCAATATCAACCAGATAATCAACTATGACGTTGCCTCGCAGGTGGCCATTGGATTTGGCTACGAAGTAAAACCCAAACCCAAGGCCAAAACCGGGCCTAACGCCGCCGGAAAAATTAAAAAACAGGTCAAAGAAGAAAAAGGCACTGATCTTGCAGCCAGACCTCCCGTGGTTACTATCATGGGACATGTGGACCATGGCAAAACCCGGCTTCTGGATGCTATCCGCCAGGCTAATGTAATGGATTCCGAGGCAGGGGGCATCACCCAGCATATAGGCGCCTACCAGGTTGAAATCGGAGATAAGAAAGTCACGTTCCTGGATACCCCGGGGCACGAAGCCTTTACGGCCATGCGCGCCCGTGGCGCCCAGGTCACCGACATAGCCGTACTTGTCGTCGCAGCCGATGACGGGGTTATGCCGCAGACCATTGAAGCTATCAATCATGCCAAAGCCGCCGGTGTGCCTATTGTCGTGGCTATCAACAAAGTTGATAAAACCGGAGCAAACCCGGACCAGGTAAAGCAGCAGCTGGCCGCCAATGGTCTGGTAGTGGAAGACTGGGGAGGCGATGTAATCGCCGTACCTGTATCGGCCAAGGAGAAAATGGGCATTTCCGAGCTCCTGGAAAACATCCTGCTGGTAGCTGAAATAGAAGATTTAAAAGCCAATCCTTCCAAAATGGCCGCAGGTGTGGTGATCGAGGCCGAAATGGACAAGACCCGTGGTCCTCTGGCTACTATACTGGTGCAAAACGGCACCTTGAGGACCGGTGATACCATGGTTGCGGGTACCACCTGGGGCAAGATAAAAGCCATGTTCAACGACAAAGGCAAGCAGGTGCGCAAGGCTGAACCGGCTACACCGGTTGAAATCCTGGGATTGAACGAAGTGCCTCAGGTTGGCGATGCCATCAATGCAGTTGAAGATGAAAGCGAGGCCAGGGCTATCCTGGCAAAGAGAAAGGAACAGAAGCTGATCGTAGCCAGGGGCTTGAGGCTTGACACTTTCTTCGAGGAGATCTCCGCCGGCAAAGTCAAGGAGCTTAATCTTATTTTAAAGACGGATGTCCAGGGCAGCGTTGAACCCATCCGCAACTCGCTGGAAAGACTCGGGAGCGGGGAGGTACAGGTCAGAATTATCCATAGCTCCACCGGCAATATCACCGAAGGCGATGTCATGCTGGCGCTGGCTTCTGAAGCGTTGATCATAGGTTTCAATACCAATGTCGATATTGGAGCCCGCAGGCTGGCGGATACCAAGGGAGTAGATATCCGGGTATATGCCGTTATTTATGCCCTGATTGATGACATCGAGAAAGCCCTGAAAGGCATGCTTGAGCCTACAATCGTGGAAGTGATCGAAGGAAGAGCCGAAATCCGCCAGGTATTCTCAGCCGGAAAAGGAGCGAAGGTGGCTGGGTGCTATGTTACAGAAGGAAAGATCAGCCGCAATCAGCCTCTCAGGGTAATCCGCAAAGGCAAGGTTATTACCGAGACAGGCGTCACCAGCCTGCGGCGTTTTAAAGACGACGCTAAAGAGGTTGCGGCGGGCTTTGAATGCGGTATTGGACTCAAGGACTACCATGATTTCCAGACCGGCGACATTCTGGAGTTTTACACCAAACAAAAGCAGACTTAAGATATCTGAATGCGAAATTCACCTGTTTTGTGTATTCTTTAAGGAACAAGATGCCTCAGACTCACAGAATTGAAAAAGTAAACCAGCTCATCCGCCAGGAACTGAGTATTCTTTTGCAGCGTGAGGCCAAGGACCCGCGCCTGAGCGGCTATATCTCGGTCAACTCGGTCAAGACCACGCCTGATTTGCGTCACGCCAGAGTCATGGTAAGCTGCGTCTGCGAGGAAAAGCGTAAACAGGAAATACTGGATGCTCTGCACAGTGCAGCCGGCTTTTTTCGCAGCGAAATGGCCAGGCATTTTACCATGCGGCGCGTCCCCGAGCTGCACTTTGCCTGGGATGCTTCCATTGAACGGGGCTCCAATCTTATCGCTTTTATGGACAAAGTGATGACTCAAGAGCATCCCCAGCCGGATAAAGAGTAAGAAAGCGTTAACAGGCCCACCCCGCTTTCGAATAAGCCTCGCCTTCTCAGCCAGATAAATATTTCAGCATTCTTCATGTTCAATAAACTTATGAATTACAGGAACGATGGACGGCATTTTTAACATCAACAAGCCTTCAGGCATGACCTCCTTTGGCGTAGTGGCCAGGGTAAAACGCATTACCGGTGAAAGGCATACCGGTCATGCCGGAACTCTGGATCCCCTGGCTACGGGAGTCCTGCCTGTTTGCCTGGGACAGGCTACCCGGGTTATCCAGTATCTTTTCGCTGAAACCAAGACCTACCGGGCGGAGGTTGAACTGGGTAAATCGACCGATACCTATGATATCACCGGCCGGGTTACCCGTACCGGTAATGCTTCCACCATAACACTGGAAAACATCGAAAACAATCTGTCCCGTTTCCGCGGGAGCATCGTCCAGGTACCCCCCATGTACAGCGCCGTCAAGTTCCAGGGTAAACCGCTTTATGAGCTGGCGCGGGCGGGGATGGAGGTCGAGCGGAAACCCCGGACGGCGCAGATTTTCAGACTGGAAATCAGAGGCTGGCAGCCGCCGGTCGTCACCCTGGAAATCGACTGCGGCAGGGGGACATATATCCGCTGCCTGGCCAATGACCTGGGAGAGGCGCTGGGCTGTGGGGCTAACATGAAAAGCCTGGAACGGTGCAGAGTGGGACCTTTCCGGATTGAAGAAGCACTGTCCCTACCGGAACTGGAAGAGACCGTTCAAAAAGGGGCAGTTGACCTGAATATCTATCCTTCCGACTATGTTCTTCAGTCCTATAATGCCATCGTGGTCAGCCACGAGCAGATGTGCTCACTAGTACACGGCAAGCCGGTATCGTCTGTTCCCGGCAGTCTGCCGCCGGGGACTGAAGGAGCGGACAGATATTGCCGCGGCGATCTGATACCTGGGAATGAAATGCAAGACAGATATTGCCGCGCCTACACTGAGGATGGTACCTTCGTGGGCATGTTAAGGTATGAACAAGAGCAGTGGCACCCGGACAAAATCTTCTTTAAACCCTGTTGTCGTTAACAGGCCTGCTGCCGTTAAGCAGGCTTGCTCCCACTGATTTGCCCAGGTATTTCACTTTATGTTATCCTCAATTTACTGATAGAATTGATTTGTGCGATTTTTCTACACACTTCGTTTTATCAGGGGTTTTAGATTATCACGAAAGTAACAATATTTTTGGAGTCGACTTCCGGGTCACCAGGAGACTGCGCAAGGGAAAAAGGTGACCAGAACCTGCTCGGCACCCGGAGGGTACCTGCTATTCTAATCCCTGCCGGGGGCTTATGGCATGATTCAACCGGCCGCTCGACTCGACTTTCATACTTCATGGTGACTCTGACAAGAGGCATAAACGATTGCTTTGTGAAGACAAAAAAGCTCGCAATAACAGCGATAGAGTAAGGTGATTAAAATGGTCTATGATTTTCATACACATACTTCCTTAAGCGACGGGGAACTCTCCCCCATGGAGATGATCAGGCGGGCGGCGGTAAACGGCTATT
>CAYLVC010000005.1:16171-23396 GCA_964387005.1 uncultured Dehalococcoidales bacterium
GACGGGGAACTCTCCCCCATGGAGATGATCAGGCGGGCGGCGGTAAACGGCTATTCATCCGTTGCCCTGACAGACCACGCGGCAGCGGGCGATATACAGCGGATCATCCCGGAAATTTGCCAGGTCTGCGCCGTTGCCCGCCGGTACTGGAAAATCCTGGCTATCCCGGGGATCGAGCTGACGCACTTGCCCTCCGGTGGAATAGCGGATGCTGCGAAAAAAGCCAGAGAGCTGGGGGCCTGGATTGTGGTAGTGCACGGCGAGACCATAGTGGAGCCGGTTGACCCGGGGACCAACCTGGCGGCTATCAAGAGCCCGGACGTGGATATCCTGGCCCATCCCGGGCAGCTCAGCCCGGAGGAAGCCCAACTGGCAGCCGAGAAAGGGGTATTCCTGGAAATCAGCGCCCGCAAAGGGCATTCCCTGACCAATGGACACGTAGCTAAAATGGCTCTGGAAGCCGGGGCCAGACTGCTGGTGGACTCGGATGCACACACGGATAGCGACCTGCTGACTGAGGATTTTGCCGCTGCCGTCATCCGGGGAGCAGGTGTGGATGAAGAAGGCTGCCGGGCAGCCCTTGTCACCAACCCGGAGATGCTTATTAAAAAGCTGCGAGGACGCTATAATCTGCAATAATGGCCTGTTTATATCAAGGGGATATTAAATGTCCTGTGTAGGGATAGATACTTCTGAAAAGAGGTTTGTATTTTTTACCGGGGGTGTCCGTCACCCCCTCCCGGCAGGAAGGAGAATCTGCGAGAGGGGGCCAGGGACCTTAGTTGAGTTAAAGTGAGATGGTAGCTTGCGTCTTCAATCGCAATTACCAGTATAACAGAACATACGTTCTGCTGTCAAGAGGTATTTGAGACACTTTCAGGGAATTTTTAACGGGTACGCTTACGAGACCGGGACATCAAGAGGGCCTGCTATAAATCAAGCCCCGGTAAGATTTATATCTTTTCCGGGGCTTACTCATTAGTGTAAGTATTCCGCTTTTCTATTCCCAGGTAGCGATGGCGGCCACACGGTCCCCTTCATCCATCTTCATGATAATAACGCCCTGGGTACTACGTCCCAGCACGGGGATGCCTCCCCCTTCATCATCCTTTAAAGGGGTGGAAATAACCATCCCGTCATTGGAAATCAACATAAGCTGCTGGTTCAGTGTAACCAGTTTGGCATCAGCCACTTTGCCGGTTTTTTCAGTCACTTTAAGGGTCTTGATGCCCAGGCCACCCCGGCTCTGCTGCTTGTAGCTTTCAATATCCGTCAGCTTGCCATGTCCGTTGACTGTTACCACCAGCAAATAGGCGCCCGGAATCGCCACGGACATACTGACCAGTTTGTCACCCTCTTCCAGGCGGATGCCGCGCACACCGCCACTGGTGCGTGAGCTGGCGCGCAGGCTGCTGACCGCAAAGCGGATGGACTGTCCTTCCTCGGTAATCAGAACCACATCCTCCGCATCCGTAGCCAGGTCGGCAGCTACCAGTTCGTCGCCTTCCTCCAGGTCCATGGCGATGATGCCGCTGCTGCGGATAGAATCAAAGAACTCCAGCGAAGATTTTTTAATTTCACCCTTTCTGGTAGCCATCAGCAGGAATGTATCGGGTTTGTAATCCGTCACGGAAACCACGGCCGTTACCCTTTCCCCTTCTGTAATGGGGAAGAGATTGATAATAGCCAGCCCTTTGGCCGTACGGGAGGCATCAGCCGGTATCTCATGGCACTTGAGATGAAAAACCTTGCCCTTGTTGGTGAAGAAAAAGAAATTATCGTGCGTATCGGCCACTACCAGGAATTTGGCGGCATCGGCTTCACGGATACCCATACCCTTAACGCCTTTGCCCTTCCGGTGCTGCGAACGGTAGACAACCTGCGGCACCCTTTTAATGAAACCGCGTCCGCTAAGCGTAACCACAACCTTTTCATGGGGTACTTCATCTACGGCAAATTCCATCACGGACTGTTCGCTGATTTCGGTACGGCGCTGATCACCGTATTTGGTTTTAAGCACACCGATTTCTTCTTTAATCAGGAAGAGGATTTTCTTGCGGTTGGCCAGCAAGTCCTCAAGGTAAGCGATGGTTTTCAGCAGCTCTTCATATTCATCAATGATCTTGCTGCGCTCCAGGTTGGCCAGGCGGCGTAACTGCATATCCAGGATTGCCTGGGCCTGTTTCTCACTGAGACTGAATCCGGACATCAGGTTCTTGCGGGCGATCTCGACCGTCTCGGATTCGCGGATGGTCTTGATCACCGCGTCGATATGGTCAAGGGCAATTTTCAGTCCCTCCAGGATATGGGCCCTGGCCTTTGCCCCGGCCAGCTCGAACTTGGAGCGCCTGACAATGACCTCCTGGCGGAACTGGATATAATACTCCAGAGCCTCTTTCAGGCTGATGACCCGCGGCTGGCCATCTACCAGCGCCAGCATATTAACGAAAAAGGCGGACTGCATGGCGGTATATTTGTAGAGCTGGTTCAAGACCTGGGGGGGCAAAGCCTCCCTTTTCAGCTCCATCACAATACGCATACCCTGGCGGTCGGACTCGTCCCTGACTTCGCTTATACCCTGAACTTTTTTATCCTTCATCAGGGAGGCGATGCGTTCAACCAGGGCAGCTTTGTTTACCTGGTAGGGGATCTCCGTTACCACTATCTGGCGTCGGTTGGTCCCGCCGGGCAGATCGGTCACATGCACCCTGGCCCGCACAACAACCCGGCCGTGCCCGGTGGCGTAGGCGCTGCGGATCCCGTCCCTGCCCAGTATGATGCCGGAGGTCGGGAAGTCCGGTCCTTTGACATACTGCATAAGCTCATCGATGGTTGCCTGGGGATTATCTATAAGGTATGCGACGGCGTCACAGACCTCATTCAGATTATGCGGGGGAATATTGGTGGCCATACCTACGGCGATGCCGGAGCTGCCGTTGATCAGGAGATTGGGCAGCAGAGCAGGCAATACCGAGGGTTCTTTCAGGCTATCATCGAAGTTGGGAACGAAGTCGACCGTATCTTTATCTATATCCACCAGCATCTGCTCGGCAATAGCCGAGAGGCGGGCTTCGGTATAACGCATGGCAGCAGGCGGATCGTTGTCCACGCTGCCGAAGTTGCCCTGGCCGTCTATCAGCGGATAGCGCATGGAAAAATCCTGGGCAAGGCGCACCATGGCATCATAGACCGAGCTATCTCCGTGAGGATGGTATTTACCCAGAACATCTCCCACGATGCGGGCGCTCTTGCGGTGCGGGGTATTGCGGTAAATTCCCATGTCCTGCATAGAATAGAGAATACGCCGCTGGACTGGTTTCAATCCGTCCCTGACATCCGGTAAAGCCCGGGAAATGATAACGCTCATGGCGTAATCCAGGTAAGAGCTTTTTAACTCGTCTTCAATATTTACATCACGGATGGCGCCTACTACCATAATTGGTTAAGCCTCCTGTTCCCATTCTTTGTCTTCTTCGACGTCGTCAATAATTTCTTCGGATGAATCACCACCCTCTTCACCGAAAACACCTGCCTCAACCAGGTCTTCTTCATCATCAAACTCAGATCTGAAAACCCGGTCATTGCCGTAAGGCAGGATTTCCTCCAGGCGTTTGCCGGGGAAAGAAACCTGGTCTATCTGGCTGGGGTCCTGGTAGGTCTCCCTGATTATTACGGAGATTGACTTTTCGTTCGAAGCCACTATAGCGGCGGTATATTTATTGCCGCCCTCCATCAGCTTGATCAAGCGCTGGCCGTTTTTGGCAGGGACCAGCCCCAGGTATTCTCCCCGGAGGTTCATTACTGACAGGCTCGATCCATTCGGCTGAAGGACAACCTTGTCTCCGGCCATCATCTTGACCAGCAGCTCGGGAGCAGCAATCTGGTAAAGATTCAGGACCCCGGCTTTACCGATTTCTTCTATAAACAGATTAGGCTCTGCTTTTGGGGTATTGCCTTCCGTGGCAACGGGCGGCTCTTCAGCCAGATGGATCAGCCTTTGCAGGTTCTTTCTGGCAATTGTATTATACTGGTCTATTTTCAGGGCGCGTTCATAAGCCTCTCCGGCTTTAGCATATTCACCCAGCTCCATATAAGCTTTGCCAAGGCGGTTATGGGCATCCGCATCATTGGGGAAATGTTCGATAATACCTTTGTTAATTTCAATTGATTCCTGCCACCGCCCCTCCATGGCCATGGTAATCGCCTGTTTACTGGTCTGCCGTTTCAGTTTCCCGGTTTTGTCCTCTTGATATGACATTTTAATACTCCGTATTGCCCTGGTACACCAGGGATGACTTTCACTATTTTACACTTGCATCCAGCATGAAACAAGCGCTTTATGTTAAACTATGCCAACCGATTTTTTAATACTAAAAACAGGCTGCGCCGGACATTTCCGTTCCGGTTTTCAGCGCTATTAACATTATAAACAAAAGGGGATATTCTTTCAGATATCCCCTTGCTGAAACCAAACCTGTGACCGGTGAAGCTTTATTCCAGTTTCCGGGAATAACAACCCTAGTCTTTTTCCAGCTCGAAAGCATGGTGAAGCGCCCGGACAGCCTCTTTTACCCTGGCCTCTTCAATTATGCAGGTTATCCTAATCTCGGAGGTGACAATAAGCTGGATATTTATGCCTTCTTTACTCAGAGAGGTAAACATCCTGGAGGCATACCCGGGGGTATTCTGCATGCCGGTACCCACAATGCTGACCTTGCCCAGCTTAGCATCGGTGACAATCTCTTTAGCCTTGATGGCAGCACCGATCGGGTTGACCACATCAAGGGTCTTTTTCAGATCTCCCCGTGCCACCGTAAAGGTCAGATCGGTAACATCCCCCGTAACCGCATTCTGGACGATAGTGTCAACGCTTATGCCGGCTTTGGCCATGGGCTCGAAAATCGCGGCGGCAATGCCTGGCTGATTGGGGATGCCGGTTAATGCCACTCTGGCAACGTCAAGGTCATGTGCAATACCTCTGACCTTATTGCGAACTTCCATTGACTCTCCTCCGTGAATTAAAGTACCCGGGCTGTCATTAAAACTGGAAGCGACCAGTATGGGCATGTTATACACACCCGCCAGCTCAACCGCCCTGTAATGCATGGCTTTTGAACCGCTGAAAGTCAGCTCCAGCATTTCATCATAACCGATTTCCTTCAATTTATGGGCTTCGGAACAAAAACGCGGATCAGCCGTATAAATACCATCCACATCCGTGAACCTCTCACAGACCCTGGCTTTTAAGCTGATGGCCAGTGCAACGGCGGTTGTGTCCGATCCGCCCCGGCCGAGGGTGGTAATGTCCTGTTCTTCATCTGTTATACCCTGAAAACCAGCCACTACCACGATGTTGCCTTCATTCAATTCCTCAACAATTCTATCGGACTCCACCTTAAGGATTTTGGCTTTGGTGTACGAGCCATCGGTGCGGATACCGGCCTGCTGCCCGTTCAGGCTTATGGCCTGATAACCCATCTTTTGCAGGGCCATCGCCAGCAGAGCGCTGGACACGATTTCGCCCGTTGACAGAAGAACATCCATCTCACGGCTGGCCGGCTGATCGGAAATCTTATGCGCCAGGGATATCAAATCATCAGTGGTGTCTCCCATAGCGGAAATGACCACAACCACCTGATTGCCGGCATCATGCGATTTAGCGACGCGGCGGGCAACATTGCGAATTTTGTCCGGGTCTGCAACCGAACTTCCTCCGTACTTTTGCACAACAATAGCCATATTGCTCCTTTTTCAGATAAAATCCACAGCGCTGATTAAGAGTCCACAGATATCACTGGCTTTCATACATCTCGATATCTTCAGCGTTAAGATAACAGCAGTCCGAATTTGATAGCTTTACAACCTTTCTGTTGTCAGAAAAACATGGGAAATTCAGGAATTTATCAGTTTATTAATAATACCATACCCGGCGTCAATAAAAAAGCCTGAAGCCTGGCCTTCCGCCTCGGTCAGTCTGTGTGCGCCGCAGGACGAAAAACCGGGCCCGGCGAGCAGGAACGGGACCGGCTCGGGGGTATGGGTCTGGATTTCAATGGGAGTAGGATGATCGGGCATAGCCAGCAAACGCAGGCGGTCCGCGCCGTACTGCCTCAAGCGGCTGACGATCTCCCTGTCCGTATTTTCAATGGCTTCTATTTTATGTTCGATTGAGCCGCCATGACCGGCCTCATCGGGGGCTTCGACATGCACCACCACCAGGTCCAGTTCCTGAAGGGCCTTAACAGCTGCCTCACCCTGTGCCTTATAATCATTGTCCAGCCCGTCGGTCACTCCGGGCACCTGGATAATATCCATACCGGCCATCTGAGCCAGGCCCCGCAGCAGGTCGACGCCGCTGATCATGCCGGCTTTCAGTCCGTGTTCCTGTTTGAAAGAAGGCAGACCCGGTACCTGGCCGCTGGGCCAGAAAAGCCAGATGGTCGTAGCCGGGGCTTCACCCCTGGACAGTCTGTCCAGGTTGACCGGATGAACGGAGAGGACCGCTTCCGAGCGGTGCATCAGATCCCGCAAGACCTCGCTTCCCTCGCCTTTGGGCAGAAAATCCGCTATGGGCTTGCCGGGAATATCATGAGGGGGGGTGCAGAGCGCTTTCAGGGCTTCCTCGCGGCCTTTGAGCTTGAGAACATGCCGGTAGCTGACACCCGCAAAAAAGCGGGTAGCGGCGTCTCCCAGGGCTTCCTGCAACGAAGCGATTAATTTGGAGGCTTCCCCGGTAGTAATATGGCCGGCTGAGTAGTCCGCCATTTTACCATCCTGAATGGAGACCAGGTTGCAGCGGAAAACCGCTTCTCCCTCCGCAATGTCGATACCCATACTCAGCGCCTCAATGGCGCTGCGGCCTTTATAGTAGACCCGCGGATCGTAGCCCAGGATGGACATGCAGGCCAGCGCGCTGCTGGGCTCCATTCCCGGCGGGACGGTACGGACCAATCCGACCCTGCCGCTCTCCGCCAGCGCATCCAGGTTAGGAGTGCGGGCCAGCTCCAGGCAGGTCCTGCCACCTCTCTGGGGCAGGGGATGCCCGGCTGAACCGTCAATGATTAAAACGCAGTATTTCATAGATTCATATCCTCGATAAAACGGCTGGTTTGCTCAAAAGACCAATTCCGCATATAATACTATAGATGGCGGGGCGTAGCGCAGCCTGGTTAGCGCGCAGCGTTCGGGACGCTGAGGTCGGAAGTTCAAATCTTCTCGCCCCGAC